>NZ_JBBCQL010000140.1:0-11744 GCF_037149975.1 Chryseobacterium sp. VD8
ATATTGTAAGAATGGTTCACGCCTGCCAGTCGGGACATCCGGGAGGTTCATTGGGATGTACAGATTTTCTTGTAGCGCTCTACTTCGATGCAATGAAAAGAAAAGAAGGATTTGATATGACGGGAAAAGGCGAAGATGTATTTTATCTTTCCAACGGTCATATTTCCCCTGTTTTTTACAGTGTTCTGGCACATGCGGGATATTTTGATAAATCTGAACTGGCTACTTTCAGAAAACTGAATTCCAGATTGCAGGGACACCCGACTACGCACGAACATCTTCCCGGAGTTCGCATTGCTTCAGGATCACTTGGACAGGGATTGTCTGTGGCAGTCGGTCATGCGGTCGGAAAGAAATTAGATAAAGATACGAATTTGGTTTTCAGTCTTCACGGCGACGGAGAATTGCAGGAAGGGCAGAACTGGGAAGCGATTATGTATGCTTCTCACAACAGAGTTGATAATCTCATCGCCACCGTAGATTATAACGGACAGCAGATTGACGGACCGACTTCTAAAGTACTTTCTCTCGGAAATCTTAAAACCAAGTTTGAAGCTTTTGACTGGAAAGTTCTTGAAGTAGAAAACGGAAATGATATGGAAGAAATTCTAAAAGCTCTGGACGAAGCCAAATTTTTAACAGGAAAAGGACAGCCGATTTGTATTCTCCTGAAAACAGAAATGGGTTATGGTGTCGATTATATGATGGGAACTCACGCTTGGCATGGAAAAGCACCGAATGACGAACAATTAGAAAAAGCTTTAGATCAACTCGAAGAAACTTTGGGCGATTATTAAATTAAAAATTATTTGGGCAGCTTTTTCCGTCTTCCGTTCCCGCTTTTTTGCAAATTTCCAAGGCTTTTCCACCGCGGAAATTTGTAAAAAGAGCTCCACTCAAGCCGGGCTGCGAGAAATCGAGGAACGAGATTCATCGATTCAAAATAAAAATAATAAAGTGGAGATAGATTCGCCGTTCCAAATCAATCAACGAACAAAACATTAAATAGAAAAAGTTTTCGGAAATAATAATAGAATTTATTGTGATGTTAAATAACAGGTCGCTCCTACGGAGCTGGATTCTCTAGAATTAATTTTTCTGTTAACAGTTCGCCACGCTGTGGCTCCATCTAAATACGCTTTAGAATAATAAATGCTCCGTAGGAGCGAACTGATAACAGATCAAAATGATTCGGCATCACAAAACCTCGTAGAGGTGACCTGTAAAGCTTTTAGTATTCACAAAAAAATATTTTGTAAAAACATCGGATAAAAATTACTTGAGAAATCCACTTTTAGCTGAGCAAAGCGCTTTTGCGAAAGGAAATATCCTCAATAAGATAAAAAAATATTTGCGCTTTTTGCGTTAAAAAAATATCCACAATTAATATACAAATGAAAAAATATACCTACACAGAAAAAAAAGACACCCGAAGCGGCTTCGGGGCAGGAATGGCAGAACTGGCAGATAAAAACCCGAATGTTGTCGGACTCTGCGCGGATCTTATTGGCTCCTTAAAATTTGAAAAATTTATCGAAAAAGCACCGGAGCGTTTTTTCCAGATCGGAATCGCGGAAGCCAATATGATTGGAATGGCAGCAGGTCTGGCAACGGAAGGAAAAATACCTTTCACCGGAACTTTTGCTAACTTTTCTACAGGAAGAGTGTACGATCAGATTCGCCAGTCGGTGGCTTACTCAGGGAAAAATGTGAAAATTTGTGCTTCCCATGCCGGTTTAACGTTAGGCGAAGATGGTGCAACCCACCAGATTCTGGAAGATATCGGATTAATGAAAATGCTTCCGGGAATGACGGTGATCAATACCTGCGATTATAATCAGACGAAAGCGGCAACCATTGCTATTGCAGATCACGAAGGTCCTGTTTATCTGCGTTTCGGGCGTCCCGTAATTCCTGTTTTTACAGATGAAAATCAAAAATTTGAAATTGGAAAAGCATGGATGGTGAATGAAGGAAAAGATGTAACCATCATTGCAACAGGACATTTGGTTTGGGAAGCCATTAAAGCAGGAGAAATTCTTCAAGAACAGGGAATCGATGCTGAAATTATTAACATTCACACCATTAAGCCTTTAGATTCTGAAGCCATTCTTACTTCCGTTAAAAAAACGGGTTGTGTAGTAACTGCGGAAGAACACAACAGATTAGGCGGATTGGGAGACAGTGTCGCTCAACTCTTGATTACAGAATACCTTGCACCTCAGGAATATGTTGCCGTAAACGACAGTTTCGGGGAAAGCGGAACACCGGATCAGCTGATGGAAAAATACGGATTAACAGCCCATGATATTGTAGAAGCGGTGAAAAAAGTAATGAAGAGAAAATAAACAATTGCCTGATTTAAATTTTTGGCACAAACTCACGATTTTTTCAGAGAAAAAGATAAATTTTATGTGTGAATTTGTAGCAAAAAGATTTAAAATCATAAATTGCAGTTATATATGCAGGATAATTTAATCAACCACACAAAAGATGCATTTCGGGCATTTTTCCAATCGGAACCTGAAAGAATTTTTCTCGCTCCGGGAAGAATCAATATCATTGGAGAACACGTCGATTACAGTGACGGATTTGTGCTTCCGGCGGCCATTGATAAATATATTTGTTTTGCTGTAAAAAAAACAGATGATTCTGCAATCTCTTTTTTTGCCAAAGATTTTAACGATTCTTTAAGTTTTGATATTCATGAGAAGCAGATTCCGGTTTCGAAGATCTGGGCAAATTATCTGTTAGGTGTTTTTAATGCCATTCAGGAATTTGGGAAAGAAGTCGGAGGATTACAGATTGCTTTCAGCAGTACGATTCCGATGGGTTCCGGTTTGTCTTCTTCAGCTGCTTTAGAATGTGGTTTTGCTTATCTTCTCAACGAAATTTTCGATTTACATTTAAATAAAAAAGAAATAGCGGTTATCGGTCAGAAATCCGAACATACTTTTGTAGGCGTAAAATGCGGAATTATGGATCAGTTTTCGTCAGTCTTCGGAAAAGAGCATCAGGTGATTATGCTGGATTGTAACTCTCTGGAGCATCAGTATTTTGAGGCTAATATCGATGGTTATAGTCTGGTTCTTTTTGACAGCTGTGTAAAACATACTCATCTTACTTCCGGTTATAATGATAGAAGAAGTGATGTTGATAACGGTAAAAAAATATTGGGCGAAAAATTTCCTGAAGTGAATAAATTCAGGGATTTCAGTTTTGAAATGCTGGATGAAGCAAGATCAGAAATGGGAGAAGTTCCTTATAAAAGATGCTTTTACCTTCTCAAAGAAATCAAAAGAGTGGAAAAGGCTGCAAAAGCTTTGTCAGAAGGCAATATAGAATACCTTGGTCAGCTTTTGAATGAAACTCATACCGGACTTTCGAAAGAGTTTGAAGTAAGCTGTGATGAGCTTGATTTTATGGTTGAACAAACGTTAAAAGAAGAAGGCGTTTTAGGAGCGAGAATTATGGGCGGCGGTTTTGGCGGCTGCAGCATCAATCTTATTAAAGACGAAAAGGTAAATCGCATTATTGAAAATATCACGGATCTGTATAAACAGGCTTACAATATAGACATGAAAGTCTACAAAGTAAAAATATCGGACGGAATTAATGAATACCAAAGAAATGAAATCGTCATTTAATCAGAAAAACCATCCTCACAGAAGATACAATCCGCTTTTGGACGAGTGGATTCTGGTTTCTCCGCAACGAGTGAACCGACCTTGGCAGGGGCAGACCGAAAAAACATCACACGAACAGCTTCCGGCTCACGACCCGAATTGTTATTTATGCTCTGGAAACGTTCGGATCAACGGAGAAAAAAATCCGGATTATAAAGGCGTTTTTGTTTTTGATAATGATTTTGGCTCCCTGATGAAAGACGATGTCGAATTTTCTGGTGAAACTTCAGATTTCTTTTTATTAAAACCTGAACGCGGGATTAACCGGGTTATCTGTTTTTCGGAAAATCACAGCCTTACACTGCCCGATATGGAAGTTAATGACATTAAAACTGTTGTTGATGTCTGGCAGAAACAATATGAGGAACTGGGAAATCTCGATTACATCAATCACGTTCAGATTTTCGAAAATAAAGGGCAGGTCATGGGCTGCAGCAATCCTCATCCGCATGGGCAGATCTGGGCACAGTCTTCAATTCCCTCTATGGTATTAAAGACGCAGGAAAATCTTAAAAAATATTTTGAAAAAAACGGGACTTCTCTTTTGGAAGATTATGTAAAAAAAGAGCTGGAAGCCAGAGAAAGAATTATTTTAGAAAATGAGGATTTTGCCGCATTAGTTCCGTTTTGGGCAGTATGGCCTTACGAAACGATGGTTGTAAGCAAAAGAAAAATTGTAAATCTTCTTCATTTTTCCGAAAACGAAAAGTTATCCTTAGCATCAATTTTAAAAGATCTGACGACGAAATACGATCATCTTTTTAATGTCTCCTTTCCTTATTCAGCGGGAATTCATCAATCGCCAACCGACGGAGAGTCTCATCCGGAGTGGCATTTTCATATGCATTTTTATCCGCCTTTGCTGAGAAGTGCAGAAGTGAAAAAATTTATGGTCGGTTATGAAATGCTTGCCGAAGCTCAGCGTGATATCACGCCGGAGCAAAGTGCAGAGATATTAAAGAATCTTCCTTAAAAATAAAATATACCGATCAGATATTAACATTTTCCCGAAACTGAACAGGAGTTAATCCAACAATTTTTTTGAATAATCTTGTAAAGTAAGACGGACTTTCAAATCCCAGATCATAAGCTATTCCGGAAACATTGTTTTCTGAACTTAGCAGCAGATTTTTAGCTTCTTTAATCAAATAAATATGAATATGCTCCAAAGCTGTTTTTCCGGTTTCCTGTTTTAGTACATCACTCAGATAACGCGTGGAAACAGAAAGTTTATCTGCAAGGTAATTAACGGTTGGCAGCCCATCTTGCAAGTGCAGATCTTTTTCAAAATAATTATCTACCACTTTCTGGAATTTTTTGACCATCGTTCCTGATACATTGATGCTTCTGTCGATAAACTGTCTCTTATAAAACCGGTCAGAATATTTAAGAATAGAATCTATGTGCGACAGAATGATCTCACGGCTGAATTCATCCGGATTTTCATCATATTCTTTCCGGATTTTATAATATAATTCCCACAATATCAGTTCTTCACTTGGAGAAATGTGCAACGCTTCATTGATTTCATATTCGAAATAACCGTATTTTTTTATCTGTTCGTAAAGATGATGTCCGGAAAGATAATCTTCGTGGAAAAACATTACAAAACCTTTTTCTGCAAACTGTACATTGCTTACTTCAATGATTTGACGCGGCTTCATAAAAACTGCCGAACCATTGCTGTGGTCATATTTGGTCTTCCCGTACAAAACGTGCCCTGATTTTATCTTTTTCAGCGCCACCATATAAAAATCACCGGTAAAACGGTCTTCTCCTACAGAATACGTCATTAATTCTTTACACGTCATAAGACTTATCAGCGGATGTTTCGGCATCTCAAAGCCACTTTTCTCGTGAAGTTCTGTGATGCTTTTATAATGGTTGTTTTTTTCCATAGTTTACTTTTTATTGACGTTTTACCATATTAAATGTCTCGTTGCGTATTTCTGTGCTATACTTCCGCTCATTTGTGTTAGAGCTTCGGGAGTTCATCCGCCTAACTTTGTCCTATCAAAATTAAACAAATAAACATTTAAAATTTTAACAAAATGCAAAAAACAATTTTTATTACAGGAGCATCAAAAGGATTCGGAAAACTATGGGCAGAAGCACTTTTAAAAAGAGGAGACAGAGTGGCAGCTTCAGCAAGAAATATTTCGGCTTTGGATGATTTGAAAACACAATACGGCGATCAGATTTTGCCTTTGCAGCTGGATGTCAATGATAGAACAGAAGTCTTTGAAGTTGTCGGAAAAATAGAGGAACATTTCGGAAAAATTGATGTTTTAATTAACAATGCAGGCTTCGGATTGTTTGGCACTACGGAAGAAACATCAGAGAAACAGGCAAGAGAACAGATGGAAACCAATTTCTTCGGCTCACTTTGGGTGGCGCAGGCTGTTTTACCGGTGATGAGAAAACAAAAAAGCGGGCATATTATTCAGGTTTCCAGTTTTTTAGGATTGACGACTTTGCCATTGCTAGGCTTGTACAATGCTTCAAAATTTGCCGTGGAAGGGCTTATAGAAACCATAGGAAGCGAAACGGCACATCTGGGAATTAAAACAACTTTAATTGAGCCAAATGGTTTTGCAACAGATTGGGCAGGATCTTCGGCAGTTCAGACTTCTTCTGAAATTACAGATTATAATCCGGTGCGTGCTGCGTTTGCGGAGTCCGGCGACAATCCTGAAACCTGGGGAAAACCGGAAGCTACCGTTCAGCCAATTTTGGATATTATCGACAATGGGAATCCTCCAAAAAGAGTATTATTCGGTAAAATTGCCTATCATGTTGTAAGCGAAGTGTATAAAAAACGTCTGGAAGATATTGAAAACTGGAAAGAAGTAAGCATTGCAGCACACGGACATTAATTTAAAATACGACTATAAAAATTCTATCACAATGAAAACAGCATTAACAGCAGAAACCCAGTTTGCAGAGATTAACCATAATAAAATTGCCTATCGCAGATTCGGAGAAGGAACGCCATTATTTTTCATCAACCGGTTCCGAGGAATTCTGGACACGTGGGATCCTCTTTTTGTGGATGCTCTGGCGGAAAAAAATACCGTAATTCTTTTTGATTATCCGGGAATTGGAAATTCCGAAGGCGATCTGCCTCTGAATATTTTTGAAGTTGCAGAAACCGTTCCCGCACTTGCCGATTATCTGGGAATCGATAAATTCAATGTATTAGGCTGGTCTTATGGCGGATTGGTAACCCAAACGGTAATGTTTCAGAATCCGGAACGGGTATTGAAAACTGTTTTAATAGGAACTAATCCTCCCGGAGAAAATGAAATCGCAATAGAACCCGTTTTTTTCGAGCATGCTTTGAAACCTGAAAACAATCTGGAAGACGAATACTATCTTTTCTTCGAACCGGCTTCGGAAAAAAGCAGAAAGGCAGCCGAAGAATCACACGACAGAATTGCGCAGCGACTTAACAGAGTATTGATTCCTTCTACACCGGAACTTTTCCAAAGGTATTTTGCAGGTTCCGGATCTTTTAAAGAAGACCAACTGAATTTCCGTGAGGGATACAAAACTTTGAAAACGCCGGTTCTGGTGATTTCGGGAGACCATGACATTAGTTTTGCCACTGAAAATTGGTTTCCATTAATTAAAAATGCACCTACAATGCAGCATATCATTTTAAATGATGCCGGACACGGACCGCAACATCAGTATCCTGAAATTACGGCGGGTTACATCAATCTTTTCCTGAGTAAATAGTTATTTTTTACAGTTAAAAATCAGCCGATGAAACACTATAAAACCCTGACAGATCTTCATTCAGATAACGGATGGAGCGCTCCGGAAAGTCCGCTTTTCAGTGTAGTCGGCTGTCTGTCCGAATGCACTTTAGGGAATCGGGAATTCACGACAGATGGCTATATTATTGCTTTTAAGAAAATAAAATCGGGCGTTTTTATGTATGGAAGAACGCCCTATGATCACAACAATGGCAGTCTGTTTTTCGCAAAGCCACGACAAATTATCGAAATGAAAAATTTGCATTTTGAAGAAAATGGCTATATGCTGCTGATTCATGAAGATTATCTGAATGGTCACGAACTTTTCAGTACAATAGAGCAATATAGCTTTTTTGATTATGAAGTAACGGAAGCGCTCCATCTTTCCCCAAAAGAAGAGCAGATTATTCTGGAACTAAAGGATAAAATTCAGGAAGAATATTTCAATAATCCGGACGAATACAGCCGTGAGATTATTCTCAGCCATATTTCATCTATTCTGAAATATGCACAGCGGTTTTACAAAAGACAATTCGTCGATCATTCCCAGATAAAAGGAAAAATGATTTCGAAATTTAACGCTGCTTTAAAGAATTACATCAATAAAGGTCAATTGGAGCATAACGGACTTCCCACTGTTGCACAATTAGCAGAGCAGCTTTTTGTTTCTCCACGTTATCTCAGCGATTTATTGAAACAGGAAACAGGAAAAACAGCCATGGAGCTCATTCATATTTTTCTGATTTCCGAAGCCAAAAACCTTTTAAGACTTAAAGAAAAACGCATTACAGAAATTGCTTTTCAGCTTGGTTTCGAAAATGCATCCTACTTCACGAGATTGTTTAAAAAACAGACAGGAATGAAGCCCATGGAATTTAAAAACATGAGTTTGAATTAAAGATAATGAACCGTTTTTACCGTTGGAAATGCGGGATCTAAAGCCTAAAGTAAAATTAAAAATTTTGTAATTTTTATATGCTAATAGTTTAAATTTCAGATTAATAGTATCCCAATATCTTCATCCATAATCCTCCCACAATCATATAAATAACTAAAAGAACAATCCCGATTTCCAGACCTCGCAGCCACCAGACTTTCAGATCCACATAGCCGCTTCCGAAAAACACAGGAGCCGGACCGTGTCCATAATGAGTAAGAACCCCATAAATAGAACCCATAAAGCCAAGCATCATAGCCAAAAGCATTGGCGGAATTCCTACAGCTACACCTACTCCCAGTAATGCAGCATACATGGCAGCAACATGGGCTGTAGCGCTTGCAAAAATATAGTGGCTGAAAAAATACACGAGAATAATAACAGGGAAAGCAACCGTCCATGTCATTCCTCCGATTTTTATTTTGATAAGATCACTGAACCAGCCGATAAATCCAAGTTCGTTAAGGGAACTTGCCATCGTTACCAGAACTGCAAACCAGACAATAGTATCCCAGGCTCCCTTTTCGGATTTTACGTCCTCCCACGTTAAAACTGAGGTTAACAATAATAATGTAAGACCAATGAATGCTGTTGTAGTTGCATCAATGGATAATGCACCTCCAAAAATCCAGAGTCCCAGCAAAATGAAAAAAGCAAGAAGCATCAGCCATTCATTTTTAGTGATAGGTCCCATTTCTTTTAATTTTTCGGCTGCCATTTTGGGTGCATCGCCGGTTTTTTTTAATTCAGGCGGATATAATTTATAAAGAACCAAAGGCACTACAAAAAACGCGACCAGTCCCGGCACAAAACCTGCTGCTGCCCAGGACATCCATGTAATGTCTATTCCGAATCCTGCTGCAAATTTCTGGCACATAGGGTTGCTTGCCGTTCCTGTAAGAAACATTGAAGAAGCAATCAGATTCATATAATAGCTGTTCAGGGTGAGGAATGATCCCAGTTTGCGGTGCGTTTCCGGTTTTTCCGGAACAGAATCAAAGCTTATCGCCATTGATTTCATGATCGGATAGATGATCCCGCCTCCTCTTGCTGTATTGCTGGGTATTGCCGGAGCAAGGCACATATCTGCCAATCCTAATCCATAAGCCAGACCAAGAGAGCTTTTTCCGAAGATACGGATAAAAAGAAATGCAATTCTATTCCCTAAACCTGTTTTAATAAATCCTCTTGCGATAAAAAAAGAAATCCCGATCAGCCAGATAACCTTATCTCCAAATCCGGAAAGTGCTTTTGTGATGGCTTTTCCTGCATCTCCGGGTGCAGCTACTTGTGTAAGCGCGGTAAATGCAACTGCCATCATACACATTGTGCCCATAGGTGCGGCTTTAAGAATGATTCCTAAAATTGTGGCTGCAAAAATTGCAAACAGATGCCATGCATTTTCCTTAACGCCTTGCGGGGCAGGAATAAACCAAATAATTAATGCAATGGCAAAAGTTATGATAACTGCTTTAACGTTGATTTCTTTCATAAGATTATGTTTTTTGATGGTTTAAAATCGGCTCTGTACCTGAACGATAAACAGATTGTTATTGTGCTGTGTGGTATTGTCTATCTGGTGTTTGTAACGGTCGAACTGCATTCCCAGCTGTATTCTTGCACCGTAATTTTTCAGGAACTCAAGTCCGAGCATGGGTGTTGTGGTTTGTCTTGGGTTGGAGTTTAACCGGAAATTGCTGTCCAGATATTCGTAGCGGCAGGAAAGTTCAAAAGCGCTTAAATTTCTGTGATTGATTTCGTAACGGATATTCGGCAGAAAATAAACACCTCGTGTAAGATATTCGTCCGGATTTGAAGGTCTGAGTTCCGGAGCGACCGCGAAATATAGTAAATGATTGGTAGCCTGCTTGGCTTCCAGCTGCATATCCAGACTCCATTTTGGATTAAACTGAATAAGCGAACTTACATCTATTCCTGCAGCATAGATTTTTTTACTGAAAACTTCGCCGATACCGCCATTAAGACCGAGATTCAGCTTGTATTTTTCTGCCAGACCAAAAACCAGCCGGGTAGAGTACTGTTTGCCGTTGTCGTTGTCATTAATTTGGTTTTTACCGTTTCCGTTAACCAGAGAAACCGCATACTGGAAAGGTATTTTTCCCAGTTTCAATTGTCCTGTTGCGGCGAGACCGATCTGAAAACTCGTCCAGCCCAGTTTTCCGAATTCTGTATATTGATTAGACCAGTCCAGAGATTTTATAATGTCGATAGGGTAGGTTTCCTCGATTCCGAACAAAGGGCGAAATTGCCCGACAGTAAATGCTAATTTGGGATTGAAAGTATATTTTAAATAGGCATTTTCCAACACTCTGGATTTGGGATCATTTTTGAAATCGGCAAGGTTGGCAAGTGCAACCACCTCTGTTCTTTTACTGATCTGGGCGCGCATCTGTACCCTCATGTATTTTACTATAAAAGAGTTGTCTGTTCCGCTGCCATCCTCATGATGAAGACCGTTAACATCCACATTTTTAGTGGTACCCACAAGATATCTTGCCTGAAATAAGCCTTTAACCTGTAATACAGGATATTTTACATCGTCCTGATTTTTTTTTGAATCTGCAGAGTCAGAAGTTTGGGCTTTTATATTGACTGTAAAAAAAACAATACATAAGAACAAACCTTTTTTCAGTTGAAAAGAAGTCATAGTTTTTAGTTTTAGTGGCCATATAAATATACGAAATTTATTTAAAATTTAATGGGTGAAAGACTGTGAGATTTATGGTGGATGAGTTTAAATCTGGTCTTTTTATCTGTAACAGATAAAAAAAAATCTGAAATTATTTTTTCATTTTGTTTGCTCACATAGTATATTTGTGATTTATTTTCAATCATAATTTTATCTGTTTAATAAAAGCATAAAAATCATTTAAAAATGGCAAGAATATATCAGGCCGCATCTATGGGAGAAGCACATATAAGAGTTGCGATTGTAAGCAGGGGAGATGCAGATTTATTAGTTCATAGAGTTTCTTCTTGGGGGTCGGCTAAAGGGGATGCACTTTGGTTTATCACTCGTGATAAACAGGATCCCACTTGTTGGATATACGCTGTTTCTCAGGGAATGGCGGATGTAAAAATATGCTTTGTAGACTCTTATGGTGAAGCAGGATGGCAGAAGGAAAGCCGATTTAAGGGAAGATTTGCTTAATAAAAGTAGGAAGAAATCTTCAGCCTTTCATTATATTTTCCTGTATTTTGTGAAAATACGCTGAATAAAGAAATTGTCGTTCAGGGTAAAAAACTTCCTGCCGGAAAATACAGCTTTTTCTCGATTCCTAGAGAAAGCGGGACTTGGACTGCCATTTTCAACAAAGAGCCAAAACAATGGGCGCTCAC
>NZ_JBBCQL010000141.1:0-11737 GCF_037149975.1 Chryseobacterium sp. VD8
ATATAAGGATTTGGAGAACTCATATCAAAAAGATGTCTTCTTCTCATAATCAAAAATTCGTTTTTATTCAAATATCCTTTATATTCATATCTTTTTGGAATTAAATATTCTGAATTTTCAAAAAAACTAAAATTACTATGATAAATAAGCTTTTTTAATATATATATGAATTCAGCTTTATCCATTGTAGTTTCAAAGATTAATTCATCATATAGCCCGATACTTTTGTAAAAAGAATTCATACAGAAATCAATATATAAAATTATTTAGAAAACATTTGTGCAATTCGTGAAAAAACATTCGTGCAATTTGTGTTCAGATAAAAAAATCAAACCTTCACAAACCTATTCACAAACATAGAAGCTACCAATTGTCCGACCGCATTTAAAACCGTTGCCAAAGGATCAACCAGAGTTCCGATAATCATTACTGCCGGAATTGCTTCTTGCGGTAATTTGTATACCGAAATCATCAGCATTTCTCCGATATATCCTCCGTTCGGAATTCCTCCCGCAACAATGCTTACAAAAACAGTAATTCCTAAAGCTAAAAGAAGATTCATAGGATCAAAAAAATCCCTTCCGATGATTAAGAATGCCACATAAATCTTAATGATCGACGACATCGAAGAACCGTTTTTATGCAAAGTTGTTCCAATCGGGATTACAATATTTGAAATCTGGCTTGGAATTCCGATTTTTGAAGCTGCGAGTAAATTGGCAGGCATCGTGGCGAAGCTGCTGCAGGTGCTCAAAGCGGTTAAAGTGGGGAAAATAGCATTCGTCCAGAAACTTTTAACCCCGTTCTGTCCTTTTGCCATAAACGCATAGAGTGAAAAGAAGACCAGAAAATAGACCACTCCTGCAATATAATACAATCCTAAAGGTTTCGCATAAAATCCGAAAAGCTGAGGTCCCAGCGTGGCAACCTGATACGCAAAATAAGCGCCCAAACCAATCGGGGCAACTTTCATAATCAATAGAAGCAGTTCCTTCATCACTTCATAGCCCGAAGCGATAAATGAGCGGAAAGCCTGTCCTTTTTCTCCCGCTTTTCTGGCTGAAAATCCCGTCATGAAAGCAAAAATTAAAAGAGCCAGCATATTTTGTCTTGAAAAAAGCTGTGTAAATTCTCCTACCGTAAAAAATCCTACGATTCTGTTTCCCCAACTGTCATTACTCGTGGCTTCCTCCACGATTTCCGAGCTTCCTGAAACTCCGGAAACGGGGAAAAGATAAACGGCACAAATCGTAAAAATTGCCGCAGTTAAAATAAAGAACAGAAAGGTAAAAGCCATGGTTACCATTATCTTTCCGAACTTAGACTGTTGCTCCAGTGAAGCAATAGAATTGGAAACGGCAAAGAAAACCAGCGGAACAACACTTACAAACAGCAGGTTCAGGAAGATATCTCCCAAAGGTTTTATATAATCAACAATATCGGGAGCAACAATTCCGATGATGCTTCCGACAATGATTCCCAAAAGTAAAAGTAAAATTCCCGAATAGTTTTTCAACACTTCTTTCATGCGTTGCTTTTTAACCAAAGATAGCTTAATTTTTAACATTCCGTTATATAAAATTCAGTCACAAAATCCTTAAATTTGAGTAAACATCGTTTCTATGGCTTATATAGATTACTATAAAATTTTAGGCGTAGACAAAAACGCAACGCAGGAAGATATCAAAAAGGCATATCGGAAACTCGCAAGAAAATTACATCCTGACCTCAATCCTGATGACAAGGAAGCCGAAAAAAAATTCAAAGAGCTTAATGAAGCCAATGAAGTTCTGAGCAATCCCGAAAACCGTGCAAAGTACGATAAATACGGAGAACACTGGAAGCATGGCGAAGAATATGAAAAAGCCCGGCAACAGCAGCAAAGACAATATCAAAATCAGGGAGGAAACTTCGGAGGAGGATTTTCGGAAGCGGATTTTGGTGATGGGGAAGATTTTTCAGATTTTTTCCAGAGTATGTTTGGCGGAGCAGGAGGAGGTTTCGGAAGGAATTCAAGAGGAAGTGCGTCGGGAAAATTTAAAGGACAGGATATTCAGGCAGAATTAACTTTAACCTTGAAAGATGCCGCAACAACACATCCTCAGACTTTTGATATCAATGGCAAAAAAGTAAGAATTACCATTCCGGCGGGAATTTATGACGGTCAGCAGATTAAATTAAAAGGTCACGGAAATCCCGGTTTCAATGGCGGTCCAAATGGAGATTTATACATTACTTTCAATATCACTCCTGATCCGAATTTTGAAAGAACCGGCAATGATCTGAAATCTAAAGTTTCAATTGATCTGTACACCGCAGTTTTAGGCGGTGATGTAAAAGTAAACACGCTGAACGGAAGTGTAAATCTGAAAGTAAAACCTGAAACCCAGAACGGAACAACGGTGAGACTAAAAGGAAAAGGCTTTCCGGTGTACAAGAAGGAGGGAGAATTTGGTGATCTTTTTGTGACCTATGAAGTGAAATTACCGACAAATTTAACTGAAAAGCAGAAAGAACTTTTTGAACAACTTAAAAATTCCTAAGCCATGAGTGAAAGAATATCGCGGGAAGAACTCGTAAAAATATATAACGTAGAAATTACTTTTTTTGATGAATTGGTGAACTCAGGATTGCTTACTATTCACACAGAAAATGAAATCCGTTATCTGATGTATGAAGATTTGCCCATGTTTGAAAGATTTACCAACTGGCATTATGATCTGGAAATCAATCTTCCGGGTTTGGAAGTAATCCATGAAATGCTGAAAAAAATGGAAGATCTCAGACAGAGGAACCGTAAACTGATGAATAAACTTTCGGCGGTTGGAGATAAATATGAGGATGGGTAATTTAGTTGATAGCTGAGGTGTCATGATTGATGATTGATGATTGATGATTGGAGTTGTGAAAAAACAAGAGATCAATCATCAATCAATTAAATTTTTCATTTAGCTTTGCATCAGAAATTACTGTTTATGAATGAAGAAAAAGTTATTGTTTTAAAACCTAAAAAGAAAGACTTCGAAGAAATATATTTCAGCGGAAATCAGGGAAGTTTATTTTTTTCATCAACAACCAGAGGAAAAACGATTACAACGATTGTAGTTGCCGTTATTTTACTGATCGTTTTTGTTTTCAGAAATGATTTTACCAAAGAAAAAGCGGGAATTTTATATTTTGTAAGTTTTTTGTTTTTGCTGTGTGCGGTTTTTCTTTCGGTAAGCATCAACAAAGTTTCGAGATGGAAAAAGCAGGTACATAATTACCTGAATAAGCTTGAAAACTGTAAAATCTACGAAATCCGGTTTGATGAAAATTTCTTTACCGTAAATATCGATGGCGAAAAAGAAACCAGCGAGTGGAAAGATTTTACGTATTTTGACAGCAATAATGAATTCATTACCGTTGAAGGAAAATACAGCTATATGTTTCCCAGAAAATCAATGAGCGAAAAGGAATACAGCTTTCTGAAGCAGGTTTTAAAGAAAAATATTTCAGAATAAAACAACAAAAAACTCAGAGTGCTTTGCTCTGAGTTTTATTTTATCATGAAAAGCTGATTAATCCAGCCAGCCCATTTCCTTCATCCAGTCGTCGTTGTAAATTTTTCCGACGTATCTTGAACCATGATCGTGAAGAAGAACCACAATCACATCGTCTTTCGTAAACTGATCTTTCATCTGTACCAAAGCAGAAATTGCACTTCCCGCAGAATATCCGCAGAAAATCCCCTCTTCTTTAGCCAGTTTTCTTGCATACACCGCTCCGTCCTTATCCGTTACTTTTTCAAAATGATCGATTACCGACATATCGTAGTTTTCAGGAAGAATATCTTCGCCAATTCCCTCCGTAATGTACGTGTAAGCATTTCCTAAGTTGATTTCTCCCGTTTCGTGGATCTCTTTTAAGATCGATCCGTAGGTATCTACTCCGATTACCTTAATGTCAGAATTTTTCTCCTTAAAAAATGTTCCGCAGCCTGTAATCGTACCTCCTGTTCCTGCTCCTACAACGAAGTGCGTTAATTTTCCTTCTGTCTGTTCCCAGATTTCCGGCGCCGTAGACTCGTAATGAGCGGCTCTGTTGGATAAATTGTCGTATTGGTTTACATACCATCCGTTTTCCGTTTCTTTAGCCAGTCTTTTGGAAACAGAATAGTAAGAACGCGGATCGGTAGGTTTTACATCTGTCGGACAGACAATAACTTCTGCTCCTACAGCACGAAGAATATCGCATTTTTCTTTAGACTGTTTAGAGTTGGTTACAAAAATACATTTGTATCCTTTGATGATCGCGGCAAGAGCCAGTCCCATTCCTGTATTTCCGGATGTTCCTTCGATAATCGTTCCTCCGGGTTTTAATCTTCCATCTTTTTCAGCATCTTCAATCATTTTCAGAGCCATTCTATCCTTCACAGAGTTCCCCGGATTGAAAGTTTCCACCTTTGCCAAAACCAGTGCCGGAAAATCTTCACCCAAAACTTTATTAAGTTTTACAAGAGGTGTATTTCCGATGGTTTCGAGGATGTTGTTTGCGTATTTCATAAATGTCTTTTAAAGCGTTGCAAAGATACGGCTTTCAGATAATTAATAATTAAAAATGAATAATTAATACTGTTTTCCCAATTTCAACCCCAAAACATACACTCTCTTACCCGCAAACTCTCTCATTTTCAAACTTTCCTATACTCCACTCTCATACTCTCCTAACTCAATAAGGAGCTGTTTCCCGCTATCCACTGTATCTTTTTTGTTACGGCTTCCGCTTCACTCCAGCCGCAACAAAAAAGGATGTCGTTTCTATCGGGGCTATGAATTCAGGATTTCAAACAGGGATTACATACAAATAAAATTCCACTCCTTTGGAGGGGTGGCGAAAATTTCAGAGAAATTTTTGACGGGGTGGTCTGAAAAGTGTGATTATAAGTCAATTGAGAATCATCAAAGAGTCAATGTTATGGCTTTACAAAAATTCAGTGTTAAAAAAATTCACCATTCACTTACGCAGTAAAATTCACCATTCACTTTATTAATTATACTTAATCGCCTTCACCGGAGAAATCTTACTGATCAGATAACTCGGAATTATTAAAGCCAGTCCTGAAATAATCAGAATTCCGGCAGAAATTGAAATAATGGCAATCGGATTAAGATCTACCGGAACTGTACTTACGTAATAATTTTCCGGATTTAAGGTAATCACTCCAAAAACTTTCTGAATAAAAAGCAGTCCGAGACCAATCGCATTTCCGTACAGCAATCCCGGAATCATAATAATTAAAGTATAATTGATAAAAGTAGCCCTGATCTGTGAATTGCTGGCTCCTAAAGTTTTCAAAAGACCGATAGAATTGGTTCTTTCAATAATCAGAATCAGAAGAACCATAATGATATTAATAACCACAACGATTAACATGATGATGATAATCAGAGCAATATTCGTATCAAAAATACTGATCCAGTCCGTAATCTGAGGATATTTTTCAGTAGCTTTTTCGGCATAATTTTTATAACCGATCAGTTTTTCAATCTCAGGAAAATCACGGTCAATATCATTTACATTTTTAAAGAAAATATCCAGTCCGCCCATTTCATCAGGCTTCATATCCTGAATTTTTCTTACATGATTAATTCCTCCCAGAACAAACTGATCATCGATCATTTTAATATCCGTTTTATAGATTCCTACCACTTCAAATTTTCTGTAGATAGGCTTTTGATCTGCTTTTGAAAACACTGTTACAATGCTGTCTTTCACTTTTAGATGAAGATCATTCGCTATTTTCTGGGAAATGGCAACACCGTTATAATAGCCTACTTCCGTTACTTTCGGAGAAGTTCCGGCAACCAGAAATTTTTTAAATCTAAGACTGTCGAAATCTTTTCCTACTCCCTTGAAGATAATTCCGGCAAAATTGTGCTCATTTCGCATGATTCCGGTAACTGTAGCATATTTCTGCACACTTTCCACATCCGGAAGCTCTTTTATTTTCTGGATATTCAGTCCCTGATTATCAAGAACAGAAGTGTTGTAGGAAGAGTTTGATCTCGTTGATCTTACCGTAATGTGTCCGCTGAAATCTGCAAGTCTTTCCTTAATGGCTTTCTTCGAACCGAATCCTGTGGAAACTGTAATGAGGGAAACTATAATTCCCAATGCCACAGAAAGTCTGCCGATGAAGATGATAACCCTCGAAAGGTTATTTTTGTTATCTTTGGAAAACGCTATTTTTTTCGAGAAATATAAAGGAAATTTCAAACTTATGAATTTAGATTTCAAAATTAAAAATTTACTTCTTATTTGCCTAATTTTTTTAGGAGTATTCAATCAATATTATTCTCAGACTCAAGATAAAAAAGATTTTAGAACGGGAGCAGATCAGCCGGAGCTGTATCTGCCTTTGCTGAAAGGAAAAATTGTAGGAGTGGTAACCAATCAGACCGGACTGATGAGCGATAAAACGCACGTTGTGGATTTTTTAGTAAAAAACGGGATCAGAATCCGATCGATCTTCGCGCCTGAACATGGTTTCAGAGGCGATGCAGATGCAGGAGAAAAGGTAAAGAACGGAGTAGACGTGAAAACCGGAATTCCCATCGTATCATTATATGGTAAAAACAAAAAGCCGACTCCGGAACAACTCAAAGAGATGGATGTTCTGGTATTTGATATTCAGGATGTTGGCGTAAGGTTTTATACCTATATTTCAACACTGACCTATCTTATGGAAGCTGCTGCTGAAAATAATATTGAAGTGATTGTTTTAGACAGGCCAAATCCGCATGACGGCTACACAGACGGTCCCGTTTTAAAGAAAAAATGGACAAGTTTTGTAGGGATGCATGAAGTTCCGGTTGTATACGGATTAACAATAGGAGAGTATGGAAAAATGGTAAATGGAGAAAAATGGCTGAAAAACGGAGTTCAGGCAAAATATACGTTGATTCCGATGAAAAACTATCATAAAAAGCTGCGCTATCAGATTTCAGATAAGCCGTCTCCAAATTTACCCAACGATAAAGCCATCAATTTATACCCGAGTTTATGCTTTTCTGAAGGAACGCAGGTTTCCGTGGGAAGAGGAACAGATTTACCGTTCCAGATCTACGGATCTCCATGGACAAAAAATCTTCCTTATCAGTTTACTCCGAAGCCAAGTGCAGGAGCAAAAGATCCTTTTTTAAACGGAAAATTGTGCTACGGCGAAAATCTTTCAGATTATAGAAAAGATTTAAGAGAACTGAATCTGGACTGGGTAATAAAAGCGTACAAAAACTATAAAAATCCTGATTTGGACTTTTTCCTGAAACCAACCACAGGAAGTAATTTGTGGTTTGATACTTTAGCCGGAACCGATGATTTGAGAAAACAGATTGTTGCCGGGAAATCAGCTTCGGAGATCAAAGCATCGTGGAAGTCGGATTTGGAAAAATTCGAGAAAATCAGAAAGAAATATGTTGTTTACGAAAACTGATGAAATATGAATTGTCAATTGTCAATAGTGAATTCATTTTATTTGTGAATCTAAATTGACAATTGACAATTGAAATTTTTTAATCAAAATCCTGCGGCGGAGTTTTGTCGTTTTTTCCTTTGTTCATGATGACAAGCCCGATCGACAGACCGATAGCGCCTGCTGCACCGATCATTAAAGCTCTTTCCAGCTTATCTGCCTGATCGTTTCCAAGGTAGTTCATCAGAAAAAGAATCCCGAAAGTGATGATGCAGATAATAATATGATTTTTACCGAATAGTTTCATTGTTTTATTTTAGTTTATAAGAAATCATAACGCCGCCTCTGTAAGGAAGAATTTCCCCGCTTTTGTTAAAGCCTTCCGCTACATCGTAACGTGCGCCGGTTGTACGGACATAGCCTTTGTAAAAGTCCTGAGAAGTTCCGATTCCTGCATAAATATCCATGTTCCAGTTTTCAGCAAGTTTAAACTGATAGCCTCCTGTAATTCCCAGTATTACAGAATATCCTTTCTGGTAAACATCTGAATATTGATAGACATTTCCGTTTTTTTCATCAACAAAAGTACTGTCACTCCAGTAATTCCATTTTTGTGCTATAAAGCGGGAACCTGCAATATTTCCTCCGATATACCAGTGTTTAAAAGCTTCATCAAAGTAATATCTTCCTTCCAGCGAAACGGAGTAATACTGCAATTCATGTCCGGCAAAAGATTTCCATGGTGAAATTAAAACATCGCCCTGTACTGTGAATTTTTTATTTAACTGATGTTCCAATCCGAGGTTGATAACTCCTACGGGTATTAGTAAAGCATTTCCTTTCAGATATACACTTTTTTCAGAAGTCTGTTGTGGTTCCTGTTCCTGTGCATGGAGTGTTCCTAAAAAAAACACAGTCAAAACTCCTGCAATCAATTTTATTTTAAGCATTCTATTTTATTTGTTTTAATAACTCATCAGCTAAAGTGGAATCCTTCTGAGCCTGAGCAGCCATATTTTTAGACATTTCTGCATATGTTTTTGCCATTTCTTTATTTCCGGTTAGAAAATAGAGCTTTGCAAGAATATAAGTGTTTTCGGAACTTTCGCCTCTCATTACAGATTTCTCAGCCCATTCAGCCGCTTTTTTTAAGGATGATTGAGTTTTTATATGTTCAGCAAATACCCACGCTGCTTTTAATAATTCATTAGGTTCAAACGCTTCTGAATTTCTGTAATAGGCTAAAGCTGCTTTCTCGTATTCCGGAAAATTGGCATTTTGCTCGTAATATCCGAGTTTCGTCTGGTTGAGTTTCAGTTCCGCATCATGCTTTCCTACAAGAGGTTCCGCATTTTTCATGAAGTAATCTTCATTGATTTTTTTATTCTGCTGATCGATAGACTGCTCCACAATTTTGCCAAGCTTGATCTGATTGTCAAATTCTTTATACGTTTCTTCAGGCAAAAACTTAACGATTTCCGCTTTTCTGTCCGTAAAAACTTTGTAATTTTTGTCTTCAGTAGATTTTAAGAAATACAGCAGCAATCCAACGTCATCTTTTGAAAATTCTTCAGTCGCTTTTTTATTATCAAAATACCTTTCAGATGCCTGTTTTGCAAAATTAAAGTCAGAAGAGGAGTTCAGTTTCATAATATTGATGAGGAACTCTGGATCTTTTTCACCTTTTGCAAAGCGTTCCTTCAGCGAACCTTTTTTATTGTTAGGAGAATTTACATCCTGCGCCATCGTCAGAAACATGCTTCCTTCCATATATCCGAAATTCTGGGAAACAAGCTCTCCGTCGCCATTCAGAAAAAGATAAGTAGGATAGGAGCGTACTCCGTATTTTACAGCAATATCTCTTCCTTCACCTTTTTCCATATCAAATCTTGCATTTACAAAATTTGCATTGAAATAATCTCCTACCGATTTCTGCGTAAAAACATTTCTTTCCATCATTTTGCATGGACCGCACCATGAAGCATAGGCATCCAGAAAGACAATCTTTTTTTCTTTTTTTGCCTTTGCAATAAGATCTTTAAAGGGAAGATCTTCAAATTTAATGGCCTCCTGAGCAAATGCCGTAATGGCGGAAAATAACAATAAACCGGAGATAATCTTCTTCATTTCCAATTAGAATTTGTTGGCGAATATAGTATATTTTGGCTGTATATCGATAAAATAGTATGCTAATTATATTATAAAAAAAGAGATTGCCATGTTCCGACAATCTCTCGTTTTAAATTTAAAGCTGATTAATTTTATCTTATGAAAATTTATCTTGTTTACTCAGTATATTAGTTTTTGTTGATAGGATAAAATCTTTTACTCATGTTTGCTTTTGGTTTTAGCAATTCTGACTTAAAGGAACGTAGCCGCAGCAACCTTTTTTATTGTAGAACCCTTGTAAATCGTCACATTGCTCTTTGGTAATTTCACAGGTTCTTATATAACAGGAAGAACTTCCTCCTAATATTGAAATTTGCTCATTTCTGGATAATTTTTTTGCGTTTTTTAGTTTTAAAATTGAATTTTTCATAATAAGTTAATTTTTAAGATTGTTATTGTTTAGAAATTTTAGTTAATTAAGCTGTTTTACTTTTAGTCACAGATGTAATAGGCTTCACATCCTGAAAATGGATCATATGGTGGAATTTCTCCTTTATAACAGCATTTGTCATGGCCTTTTGTAGCTCCGCCACGGATTTTTTTCAGTTCTTTCGCCTTCAGAGGCCGCAGATTCTTAATTGTCTTTTTCATAGTAATTTTAAGATTTTAGTTAAGAGATTTAATTGTTTTTCTGTGTCAATATTACAGTTATTCCAGCTGCTGCGTGTTTTATTTCTACAAAAAGCAGCTTACCGTATATCAATAACTATTAGCATGATAAAAGAGTAAATAATGAACCTCTAAACGTGATAAAAGGGAAAAATTAATTGCTAATGAATGGTCTGTAAGTTCTTCCGATCGGCAGTTTTTTCCCATTAACTGTAATTTCGCTGGCAGACATTACTTCAATTTTGGATCTGGAAACGATATAAGATTTATGAATTCTAATAAAATTATTTCTGTCAAGATCTTTCTCAAATTTACTGATGGGCATTTTTACCGTGTAAACTTCCTGTTTTGTGTGTATTTTAATGTATTCTCTGATGCTTTCAATATAAAAAACATCCTGAAGAACAATTTTTATTTTTCGTTTTGCAATATTGACGAATATAAAATCCCGGTCTTCTATTTCTAAGATAGCTTTTTCTGCGTTCATCAGATGCTTAAATTTTTCTATTGAATCCTGAAATCTGCTGTAAGAGATAGGTTTTAAAAGATAATCTACAATATTCAGCTCATATCCTTCCAGTGCATATTGGTGAAAGGCGGTTGTTACAATAACGTGAGGACGATTTTTGAGTCTTTTTAAAAATTCAAAACCTTTTATTGCAGGAAGATGTAAATCCAGAAATATCAAATCTATTTGATGCATTTTAAGAAGACTGTTGGCATAAATTGCATCCCAACATTTTCCGACAATGTGAAAGTCTTTATTTTGAGAAATGAAATACTCCATGATTTCCATGGCAATAGGTTCATCTTCTATAATCAGACAATTGTATTTTATTTCAGGAATCATTTTAATCGAATAATATTTTCAAAGTAACCGAATACAGGTTGTTGCTGTCATTGATTTCCAGACTGTGTTTGGGATATAACAAATCCAGCTGTCTTTTAATATTTTTTAAACCAATCTTGGTGCTTTCTTTTTCCGGATTTTCTTCTTTGGAATTTTCAATACTATAAACCAGAACTTTATTTTTAAGTTCAAGATTAATGGTGATAAAAGAGTTGAATCTGCTTTCCGAAGCACCATGTTTAAAGGCATTTTCAACAAATTGCAGAAGAATTAACGGAGAGATTTCCTGCAATTGATCGTCGATTGAATCATTGAATTCTACCTTAACCAGTTTGTGTCTTATTTTCTGTATATCAATAAAATCCTGAATATTCTCTATTTCCTGATTGAGATACACTTTGTTTTGGGCGGAATCAAAGATATTGTACCGCATTATTTTTGCCAGTTTCAAAATAATTTGGGGTGCTTCATCTGATTTTTTAAGCGAAAGTCCGTAAATATTATTAAGTGTATTGAAAAGAAAATGGGTATTTATTTGGGTCTTAAGCAGTTTTAGTTCTGCATCTGTTTTTTCTTTCGAAATTTCGATTAATCTTTTTTGCGTTTCATTTTGCTGAATAAATTTTTCAAAGCCCAACATGATGGCGATGGCAAAA
>NZ_JBBCQL010000142.1:0-11709 GCF_037149975.1 Chryseobacterium sp. VD8
AGCGCAAAAAACAAATATTTTTTCATCATCATCTTTCCGGTCTCATCAGAAAAACTGTAACTGAAATAGACTCCTAAGACTCCAAATAAAAGTCCTGTAAGATTATAAGGACTTGTGAAATTTTTAATTAAATAAATTCCCTCCACAAAAGAAGCTTTCTGCGGAATTACCAGCCTCAAAGCAATATATGGAAGCACAAACGCAATCACCAGCAAAAAAGTTTCTTTTATGAAAGTGAAATTCCTGTTCTTCAGATTCTCAAAATCAATAAAAACCGCTGCAAAGAAAGCGATATTAAGACAGGCAGTTTCCCGCACGAAAGTTGAAATAAATATCACAATACTTAATCCCAATAAATCCGCAGGTTTTTTATGTTGTAAATATTTTAACGTTAAAAACATCCCAAAAACATAAAAAAAGATCGCGATACAGTCGCAATTGGTCGGAACATATTGAAGAATAACGATAAAAAATACCGCAATAAGATGAACCATTCTTCTGATTTTTTGGTTTGAAAGAATTTCTACGGGCTTCAATTCAAGAATTTTATGCAGAACAAATGAAGTCAGTAGAAAAAAGAAAACATTAATTAAAAATGTACTGTGATAAAACAGCGAACCCTGCTTCAAAAGAAAACTTTTTGCAAAAGGAAGATCATTATTTACAATGGAAGTTATGGCTTCTGTAACATGAACACTCAGGTAATTCGGGATTACACGATATGCATAGACCGACGAAAACATAAAATCCGGAGCTTTTTCCCAAGACTTAATTCCTACAACGTAAGAAGTCTCAAATCCGTAATAGGACATGAAAAAGAGAAGGAAAGGAAAGATTATAATAAATAAAAATCCGTTTATTTTTTCATCAAATAGTTTAAACATATCAAAACCTAAGTTCAGACTTAGTCAATTTTTGTTTTAAAACACGCTTCATCAATTGGGAACTTTTGCAAAAGTATATTTTTTTTTCATTTTTACTAAATATTTTATTGATTTTCAGATAAAACTTGTGATAAAAAATTTTGAACTCCCCCCGAAAAATTTAAATTTGCAAACCTGATTTTTATAATGTAATGCATCGTTTTTTCATATTTTTATATTATCTGATCTCTAAAAACAAACTTCTGTCCGTATTTTTATCGGTCGGAATTGCCGTTTTGTGTCTCTTTTTCGCTTCAAAAATCAATTTTGAGGAAGACATCAATCAGATTATTCCTAAAAATGAAAAATCTGATCTTACCGCAAAAGTTCTGAAACAGCTTAATTTTTCAGACAAGATCATCGTGATTATCGAAAACAGATCCAAAGAAGAAAATTTTCAGCTTTCGGAGACTGCCGATGCCTTTTTGCACCAAATTGAACCTCTGGAAAAATACATCGGTTCGGTTCAGGGAAAAGTAAATGACAGTGAAATTTCAGAAACCTTTGATTTCGTCAATCAGAATCTACCATTATTTCTGAATGAAAACGATTATAAAGAAATTGAGAGAAAACTTCAGAAAGACAGCATTGCCAAACAGGTAGAAAACAACTACGTTTCTCTGGTTTCGCCAACGAGCCTTGTTACCAAAGAATTCATTAAAAAAGATCCGCTGGGAATTACTTTTCTGGGAATTAAAAAACTCAACGCTTTAAACATCAGCAAAGATTTTAAGCTGGAAGACAATTACATCGTTACCAAAGACGGGAAAAACCTGCTGCTTTTCATTGATCCCAAAAACAAAAGCAACGACACCAAAAACAACGAAGCATTTGTTAATCAATTAAATACCATCAAAGAAAACCTCAACACAAAATACGGAGGAAAAACAGAAATCAGCTATTTTGGTTCGCCTGTCATTGCGGTTGCGAATGCACAACAGATCAAAAAAGACATTCAGAATACGGTTATTATTTCAATGACGGTTCTTCTTTTGATTCTTATCTATTATTTCAGGAATGTTTTTACGCCGATTATTGTATTTCTTCCCACGGTTTTCTCGGTTTTACTCGCTCTTTTGATTTTGTACTTTGTTAAAGATAAAATTTCAGCAATTTCTCTGAGCGTGGGAGCCATTTTGATAGGAATCACCATTGATTACGCCCTTCACATTCTGACGCATTACAAGCATAACAACAATATTGAAGAGCTTTACAAAGAAATTACCCAGCCTATTGTTTTAAGCAGCGCAACAACGGCGGTTTCTTTTTTATGCCTTGTTTTTGTACGTTCGGAAGCGTTGAAAGATCTGGGACTTTTCGCCGCGATAACGGTTATTTTATCTTCCGTTACGGCTTTAATTATCATTCCGCAACTGTACCATCCGAAGAAAAAAGAAAAAGCAGTCAATACAAACTTTATCGACAAAATCGGTTCGTATCCGTACGAAAAAAACAAACCTTTAATTATTATCTGTTCGGTTATTATTATTGCGTGTCTTTTCGGATTCAGAAAAGTAGGTTTTAATGAAGACATCGGCGATCTGAATTATATTCCGAAAGATTTAAAAATAAGCGAAGCGAAACTGGAGAAACTTTCCGATATTACTTCAAAATCCATCTACACGATTTCTTACGGCGATTCCGAAGAACAGGCTTTATCCAGAAATTCTGAGCTGAGCCAGTTTTTAGAAAAAGAAAAAAAAGAAAGTAAAATTTTAAGCTATAATTCCCTTGGGAATGTGGTTATTTCTGAAAAAGACCAGCAAAAAAGAATTGAAAACTGGAAAAAATTCTGGAATGACAATAAAAAGAATGAAACGGTTTCTGAATTAATTAAAAACGGAAATCAATTCGGGTTTAACAGTTCCGCCTTTGATCAGTTCAATGAAAATTTAAATAAAAACTACTCTACGTTAACTTTAAAAGATTACGAAAAAGTAAAAGCCCTTCAGATTTCTGAATTTCTGAGTCAGGAAAACAATTTTTACACAATTTCCAATGTCGTAAAAGTAGACGAAAAGAAAAGAGATGCCTTCATTAAAGACGTTGAAAAAAAGCATGATGCTTTGGCAATCGACCGTCAGCAAATGAACGAAAACTTTCTGGGCTTGCTGAAAAATGATTTTAACACGTTAATCAATTATTCCCTTTTAGCGATTATTTTAACCATCATTGTGTTCTTCCGTAATTTTGAATTAACGGTTCTCACGATGTTCCCGATTGTTTTAACAGGAGTGGTTACAGCGGGAATTCTTTACTTTTTAGATCTGGAACTGAATATTTTCAGCACCGTTGTCTGTACTCTGGTTTTTGGAGTCGGCGACGATTTCAGTATTTTCCTTACACAGGCAATGCAGAAAGAGCATACGACAGGAAAAAACGAACTTCCAACGTACAGAACCTCCATTATCCTGGCGGTTTTCACAACCATTTTATCCATCGGTTCATTAATTTTCGCCAAACATCCTGCTTTGCATTCATTAGCTTTGGTAGCTTTAATCGGGATGTTCTCCGTCATCATCATCACCTCAACCTTATATCCGTTCTGGTTCCGTTTGCTGATTACGAACAGGGCTAAAAAAGGACTTTCGCCGGTAACCTTCAGATTATTTTTCAATGCAGTATTGTCTTTTCTGTATTACGGATTGGGCGGATTGCTTTTTTCTGCCATCGGAAGCCTCTTTGTAAAACGATCGAAAGGCAAAACATTAAACTTTATTAAATTAATTTTAGCGAAATTTTTAACTTCTGTTCTTTATACGAATCCATTTGTAAAGAAAAAGCTCATTAAAAACCCGAATGAAGATTTCAGCACACCTGCAGTCATTATCGCCAATCACACTTCATTTCTGGATACATTGGCTTTAGCCATGACAACGCATAAAATCATTTATCTGGTGAATGACTGGGTGTACAACTCTCCTATTTTCGGAAAGATGGTAAGAGCGTTAGGATTTTATCCCGTTTCTCAGGGTATTGAAAACGGAATGGAAAAGCTGAGAGAAAAAGTAGATCAGGGTTATTCTCTGGTTGTTTTTCCGGAAGCAGAACGGTCTTATACCAATGATATCAAAAGATTTCACAAAGGAGCTTTTTATATCGCAGAAGAATTCGGGCTGGATGTGGTTCCGGTTTATATTCACGGAAATTCTGAAGTGCAGCCAAAAGGAGATTTTATTATTTATGACGGTTCAATTACCGTAAAAGTGGGCGACAGAATTGATAAAAATGACGAACGCTTCGGGAAAAATTATTCAGAAAGAACGAAAAAGATCAACGCTTTTTTCAGGGAGCAGTTTGCGAAATTCAGAAATGAGCTGGAAGACGAAAATTATTTTAAGAAAAAACTCTTCCTGAGCTATCTATATAAAGATAATGAAGTGGTAAATGAAGTAAAAGAAGATTTTAACAAAAATAAATCGGTTTATTTTGAACTGAATAAATATATTCCGAAAGATGCAAACATCCTGCATATTGCAGATGATTTCGGACAGAAAGACGTTTTACTTACACTTCAGCAGGCGAGCCGAAAAATCTTCAGTTTAATGAAAGATGAAGAAAAAAGAGAAATTGCCGAACAGATTTATTTGGTTAAAAAAAGAAAAATTAGATACATAAAAAACAGCACAGAAATTGATAAAAAGATTGACGTTCTTCTGGTTTCGGACGAAAGTTTCAAAACAGATACTTTAGCAGAACTCCCGGAAACTGTTATTTTCCTGAATGTGAAAAATACGTTACCGGAAAATAATAATTATACACTGAAATTCAGTTCTGAAGCTTTAAAAGTATTTCGTTCTGAATAATAAATATGAAAAGCATATTTTTGTAAACGATAAGGATAACCCATGCAAAAAGAGATACTCGTTATATATTATTCACAAACCGGACAGCTTACCGATATTGTAAAAAACATTGCCCTACCTTTTGAAGCCAAAAAGGATGAGTATAATGTTACGTACTACAATATTAAGCTGAAAAAAGACTTTCCTTTTCCGTGGCCGAATGATGTATTTTTCAATACTTTCCCGGAATCTTACCTGCAGATCCCGAGTGAAATTCTGCCGCCGCCGGAAGAAGTGGTCAGCAAAAAGTTTGATTTGATTATCTTTGGTTATCAGGTTTGGTATTTAACACCGTCAATCCCGATCATTTCATTCCTGAAAAGTGGTTTTGCAGAAAACATCCTGAAAGACACTCCGGTTGTTACCGTTTCGGCAACGAGAAATATGTGGATGTATTCTCAGGAAAAGCTGAAGGGATATTTAAAAAATATGAATGCGAAATTAGTAGGAAATATCGCTCTGGTAGACCGACACGATAATTATACCAGTGTTCTCACCATTCTCCGCTGGCTGACTACCGGAAAAAAAGAAAAATCGGGAATTCTTCCTTCCGCCGGAGTTTCGGATGAAGAAATAAAAGGTGCTGTAAAATACGGGGAAATTATTGAAAAACATGTCAGCAGAAATGATCTTGATACTTTACAGCCTGATCTTGTGAAAAACGGAGCCGTGGAAATCCGCGCTTTTCTGGTAAGAGTGGAAAAAGTGGGAAACAAAATTTTCACCATCTGGTCAAACCTCATCATGAAGAAAAAAGAAAAACGACCATTGCTTATTAAATTCTTTAAGGTATATTTGATGGCTGCGATATGGATTATTTCTCCTATCGTATTGGTTTTACACTTATTAACAACACCTGTTTTCTGGTTTAAAAGAAAGAAACAAAGAGAATATTTACAAGGAATTAATATAAAATAGAATGTACGACGTATTTATAACAAAAGCATCAAAATACCTACCCAATGAACCGGTTTCTAATGATGAAATGGAAACGTATCTTGGTTATATAAACGGTGCAAAATCTAAAGCAAAAGCTCTGATCTTAAGAAATAATAAAATTACGACAAGATATTATGCTTTAGATAAAGAAGGAAATCCTACACATACCAATGCTCAGATCACAGCCAAAGCAATTGAAGGACTTTTTGACGAAAATTTCAAAAAGGAAGACATGAAATTATTATCCGTGGGAACAACTTCTCCGGATCAGATCCAGCCTTCCCACGCATCCATGGTACACGGCGAACTGAACATCGGGAAATCTATTGAAATAAATACCGCAACAGGACTTTGTAACTCGGGAATGAATGCCCTGAATTACGGGTTTCTTTCTGTAAAAGCAGGAGTTCAGGATCAGGCAGTCTGTGCCGGTTCCGAGAGAATGTCTGCATGGATGACGGCGGATAAATTCAACCATGAAGCAGAAAATCTGGTTTTGCTGGAAGAAAGACCCATCATTGCTTTCAAAAGAGAATTTTTAAGATGGATGCTTTCCGACGGAGCAGGCGCTTTTTTACTTGAAAACAAACCAAGGGAAAACGCTACGAATCTTAAAGTAGAATGGATTGATTTCTATTCTTACGCACACGAGATCGAAGCCTGTATGTATGCAGGATGCGAAAAACAGGAAGACGGAAGCCTGAAATCATGGGCAGATTATCCGTCCGACGAATGGCTTAAACAGTCTATTTTTGCATTAAAACAGGACACAAAAATTTTAGATAAATATATTCTGGTAAAAGGTGCCGAAAGTTTAAGATCATCTTTCGACAAACATCAGCTTGATCCGGAAACCGTTGATCATGTTTTGGCACATATTTCTTCAGGATACTTCAAAGAAGGTCTTAAAGAAGAATTTGCCAACGTAGGTTTGGATTTCCCTTGGGAAAAATGGTTCTACAACCTTTCAGATATCGGAAACATCGGTGCAGGTTCTATTTTTGTAGCTTTGGAAGAAATAATGAATTCAGGAAAGCTGAAAAAAGGAGAAAAAGTATTGCTTTGTGTTCCTGAAAGCGGAAGATTTGCTTATTCCTGTGCTTTGCTAACGGTTTGCTAATGGAAAACAGACTACCAACCTCCGATCAGGACTTTGTGGAAAGCTTAATTCCGCAGCGATTTCCTTTTGTGATGGTCAACAGTATTTTAGAATATTCAGAAAGCCACCTGATTTCAGGTTTTGAAATTAAAGAAGACAATATTTTTGTTCAGAACGGCATTTTTCAGGCTTCAGGTTTGATAGAACATCAGGCGCAGAGTGTGGCTTTACACACCGGCTATAAATTTTACCTCTTAGGAAAAGAAGCTCCTACAGGATATATCGGAGCCATTAAAACCTTTGAAGCATTACGATTGCCGGAACTGGGACAAAAACTCACGTCAGAAGTTTCTATTATCAATGAAATGATGGGCGTAACTTTAGTAGATATTGTAACAAAGCTGAACGATGAGGTTATTGCAAAATCTCAAATGAAAACGGTTGTAATGTAATGTATATTTAGATAGACCTCATAGGTTTTTGAAACCTATGAGGTCTGGTAAAACAAAATAGAAATTTCAATGAAAATTAAGGAAGAAAATATCATCAATATCCACAACTTTCTCCCGCATCGCGAACCGATGCTGATGACAGATTATATTCTGGAATTGACAAAAGAAAAAGTGATTACTTCCTTTGAAATAAAAGAAGAAAATATTTTTGTTCACGATAATGTATTCGTTGAAGCAGGACTCATAGAAAATGCAGCACAAACCTGCTCCTCAATTTTAGGACAGAGCTTTTTTGAAAATCCTGAAACAGAAACAAAAGTAATTGGCTTCATTACCAACATAAAAAAAATTGAAATATTTACTTTGCCCAAAGTCGGCAACAAAATCATTTCAAAAGCCTCATTGGTTTCGCAGTTTGAAAATATCTGTCAGATTTTTTGTGAGACATTCAATGATGATGAACTGCTGATAAGAGCGGAAATTAATCTTTTTATTCAGGAAGTAAAAAATTAAGCAATGAAAAAACAAGACCTTCCACAAGACGAAAGCAACTTAAAGTCAGCCAATATGACTGAGGTTTTGTATGTTACAGATGAAAACAACAACTACACGACCGCAAACAGCACCGGCTGGGAAGCTAAAAAAGCTGCTTTGGACGAATCTTTGGCTTTAATTAATGAAAGAATTGAAGAAGCAAGACAAAATGTTGCTAACAATACAGCAAGCCCGATTGTCTATTTCATGGAGCTGAATAAAATGGATATGCAGGTTCTTGCTGCCTATGTTGGAATGTGGCAGTGGCGCGTGAAAAGACACGGAAAACCAAAAATATTTAAAACACTAAGCGATTCCATACTGAAAAAATATGCCGATGCTTTCGGTATTTCAGTGGATGAACTAAAAAACTTCAAGGGTTAAATAATTAGTTTAAAAGTAGAGAGCTGCTTCGCTTGTCATTCTGACGAAGAAAGAGCCTCTACAATATGAAAACCAAGTATTTCCCGCGATAAAAAGAGAAGAGACTAATGGAACTTAATTTTGAACATCACCAGACTGCCCATTGCGAAAACGGTGTTGCCTCCAATTTATTATTGAATAAAGGATTGAAGCTCAGCGAGCCTATGATCTTCGGAATCGGTTCCGGATTATTTTTTGTGTATTTACCTTTCCTGAAAGTTAATTTTGCTCCGGGTTTCAGCTATCGTCCAATGCCGGGAGCCATTTTCAGCAAAGCCGCAAAAAGACTGGGAATTAAGATCAAAAGAGAAAAATTTTCCAATCCTGCCGAAGCACAAAAAGCTTTGGAAAGAAACCTCAACAATAATATTCCGACAGGTTTGCAGGTGGGTGTTTTTAACCTTACTTATTTTCCCGAAGAATATAAATTCCATTTTAATGCTCACAATCTCGTGGTTTACGGAAAAGAAGACGGAAAATTCCTGATCAGCGATCCTGTGATGGATTACACCACAACCCTTACTGAAGCCGAGCTGGAAAAAGTGAGATACGCAAAAGGAGCACTTCCGCCGAAAGGTCATATGTACTACCCTACTCACATTCCGGATCATGTAAATCTGGAAGAAGCCATCAAAAAAGGAATCAAAGATACCTGTAAAAATATGCTGGCTCCGGTTCCTATTATCGGGGTAAAAGCCATGAGATGGGTCGCAAGAAGCATTCCGAAATGGGCAGCCAAAAAAGGTTCGAAAACCACCAATCATTATCTGGGACAACTGATCAGAATGCAGGAAGAAATCGGAACCGGCGGCGGCGGATTCAGGTTTATTTACGGTGCATTTCTACAGGAAGCAGCCGTTATTCTTAAAAATGATGAATTAAGAGAACTTTCTAAAGAAATTACGGCAATTGGTGATCTGTGGAGAGACTTCGCGGTAGATATTGCAAGAGTGTACAAAAACAGGAACTCCAAAAGCGATATTTACAACCAATTATCAAAATCTATGCTTCACATTGCCGATCTGGAAGAAGCTTTTTATAAAAAACTGAGAAAAGCAATATAACGTGGAACATTTCATAGAAATCAAAAATCTCTACAAAAAATATAAAAATGCAGAAGACTTTTCTGTAAATAATATTTCGCTGAGTATTGCCAAAAACGAAATCTACGGAATTCTCGGACCCAACGGCGCAGGAAAGACAACATTGATTTCCATGCTTTCCGGATTGATAAAACCGACTTCCGGACATTTTACAATTGATGGACTTTCGCCTCAGAAGAACGGTTTCAGACTGAGACAAATCATTGGGATTGTTCCACAAGAGTATGCTTTGTACCCGACTTTAACGGCAAGAGAAAATTTAATGTTTTTCGGAAGTCTTTACGGATTGAGTCATAAAAATTTAAAGAATTCGATCACTGAATCTTTGGAAATCATGGGTTTGTCGAAATTTGCAGACAAAAAAGTGGAACAGTTTTCCGGAGGAATGAAACGCCGCTGTAATCTGATTGCAGGAACCCTTCATAACCCGAAAGTTTTATTTCTGGATGAACCGACCGTTGGTGTGGATGTTCAGTCTAAAAAAGCGATTATCGATTATCTTTTGGATTTAAATAAAAAAGGAACGTGCATTATCTACACTTCCCATCACCTTTCGGAAGCGGAAGAATTCTGTACCAAAATTGCCATCATCGATCATGGGAAAATCCACGCTGTGGGAACGCCTGAAGAATTAATCAGTAAGGTTTCCAATGCAGAAAATTTAGAAGACGTTTTTATATCATTAACCGGAAAAGAATTACGAGATGTTGTTGTATAAATTGTGGCGGAGTTTCATTAAGGAAATTCTTTTGCTGAAAAGAGATATCGGAGGAATTGTCATCATTTTTGTGATGCCTTTGCTGTTGATTATTACCATTACTTTAATTCAGGATTCTACCTTTAAAAATCTGGAAGGCACAAAAATTCCGATTATTTTTATTGATAACGACAAATCTGAGATTTCACAAAACATCAAAAAAGAATTCGAAAATGGTAAAACCTTCGAACTTCTTACCAATTTTACGGAAAAATCTGCTGAAAAAGCGGTTTTCGGAGGAGATTATCAGATGGCGATTGTTATTCCGAAAAATTTAACGAAGAACATCAATTCCAATGTAGAATCTAAAGTTCAGGCAATAGTCAGTTCGTTTGGGCTTGAAAATGACTCGCCATCTGTGAAGGAAAGTCCCGTTAAATCTGATGATATTCATCTGTATTTTGATCCGGCTACTAACATCGGGTTCAAAAACAATGTGATGACTGCTGTGAACAAAATGGTTTTTGAAATTGAGAACAAAAAAATTTACAAAGCCTTTCAGGATCAGTTGGGAACTACGGAAGATCTCGGAAAAACTAAAAATTTAATCAGCTTTAAAGAAATCACTCCGAAAAAAGGAAAAACAGACATCATGCCGAATTCCGTTCAGCATAATGTTCCGGCTTGGGCGCTGTTTGCGATATTTTTCATTGTCGTTCCTTTGTCTATTAACCTTGTGAAAGAAAAAAGTCAGGGAACAAGCGTAAGAGCGAGAATCAGCCCGACCCCTTATTTCGTTCATATTTTAGGAAAAACATTTACGTATCTCATCATTTGTGTGATCCAGTTTTTACTGATGGTTGCTGTGGGAATTTATCTTTTCCCTTACATGGATCTTCCACAATTTGATGTTACCGGAAAAATGTTTCCGCTTATTGTCGTGACCATTTTTGCAGGTTTGGCAGCCATCGGATTTGGTGTACTTTTAGGAACAGTAGCCAATACGCAGGAGCAGTCGGCTCCGTTTGGTGCGACTTCGGTGGTGGTTTTAGCAGCAGTCGGTGGAATCTGGGTTCCCGTATTTTTAATGCCTGAATTTATGCAGACCATCGCCAAATTCTCTCCTATGAACTGGGGATTAAATGCTTATTATGATATTATTTTAAGAAACAGCGGAATTGGAGGAATTGCGAAAGAAATCATATTCTTATTTTTATTTTATATAGCAATGGTCGCAATTTCATTATTCTACGAAAGAAAACAGAATGCTGTTTGAAACTAACCACTAAGAGCTCAAAGTTTTTCACAAAGAGCTCAAGCATTTATTTTATGTCCCTTGTGGAAACTATTGTGACCTTTGTGGTAAAAATAATTATAAAACACAAAATGATATGAATGAAAATGAAGTTTCAAAAGTTATCTTTGATGCAGGATTAAAAGTTCATCGCCAACTTGGAGCCGGACTTTTAGAAAGCGCATACGAAGAATGTCTGTACTATGAGTTACAGAAATCCGGATTACTGATAGAAAAACAGAAACCAATGCCATTAATTTATGATGACATAATACTTGACATTGGCTATAGGATTGATTTATTGGTTGAGAGAAAAGTTGTTGTTGAAATAAAATCCGTAGAATCATTAAATGAAATTCATATTGCTCAAGTTTTAACGTATTTAAAATTAAGCAATTGT
>NZ_JBBCQL010000143.1:0-11693 GCF_037149975.1 Chryseobacterium sp. VD8
ATATCCAATAGCAAAGGTGCATAATCCTGTTCCAGAATTTTATCCGAAATATATAAAAACCCGGTTCCTCTCGGTCCGCGCAAAAATTTCCTTCCTGTCGCCGTCAGAAAATCGCAACCTATTTTGTTTACATCAACAATCATTTGACCAACTGATTGACATGCATCAACCAAATACAAAATATCATATCTTTTACAGATTTTGCCCACCCCTTCAACATTCTGAATCAGTCCCGAATTGGTGGGAATATGTGTAACGGCAACTAATTTCGGACTGTATTTTCTGATCAGATTTTCAAGATCTTCAAGATCAATCTCGTTGTCGGAAAGATTTCTTGTTCTGATGATTTTGATATTTAATTTTTTTTGAAGCGAAATAAAGGTGATCTGATTGGAAATATAATCATCAACCGTTGTGATTATGACATCATTTTCTTTAAAAACAATGCTTGATAATGCCTTTGCAAATGCTTCTGTCGCACTTGTTGCAAAGGCGATATTGGAAGGTTTACAGTTAATCAGTTTTGCAGTTTCATCATAAAATTCTTCTAATAATTCAGCATTTCTGTTGGCAACTTCATATCCTCCGAATTGTTCTTCCTGCTTTAAATAATCAATCATTGAATCCACTACGATTGAAGGCATTAAAGAAGATCCTGCATTATTCATGAAAATTTTTCCGTCCGAAAGACCTCTTATATCTTCTCTTATTTTAGCTACATTCATTTTTTATTACTTTTTAATTCTGACGAAAGAATAATCATTTTCAATAATTTGATTTCCAAAGAAATTTAACGTCTAACAATTTTACACAAAAAATCCCGAATTTATCGTATCGGGATTCGTATTTTTTAAATATGTTTCTAGCACTAATCCAGCACACTCCACCCTCTTTTCGGGTTATTATTATTAGAAACTTCCTGCTCGTTAACAATAATATTTTCTTTTCTCTGGCCAATGTAATCCAGTTCACTCAGTTTGGCAAAGATCGTTTCAAGACTTCGCAGCATCTGCTGAATGTAAAGGAACGGTTCTCCGCAATTATGATGATCGTAATTGGTTTCAGCAACTATTGATAGCTGATTAAGCAATGTGTGAGGAGCAATTTCACTCCATTCCAGGCTGTAATTCAGCATTTCTTCCAATTCTGCAGGAACCAGAACCTGAGTCGCATTATACAGTCGGAGTGCAAGTTTTGCAAAAGATTCAATTAAAAATACAGGCGGCTGATAAGGCGTGATATTTCTGAACTGAAAATACATATCTCCGAAAGTATCGATCATGGTATTGCACAGGAATTTAACATTTTGTGCCAATGCCGTATTCTGATTTTTATGAGAAGCTTTCTGAATAATTTTAAAAGCATACTGCTGTAAATTCCCAATGGATTTTGCGAAATTGTTATAATAACCAAGCAACGCAGGATGACTCTGAATCGATGTGCATGGTGGAATAAAATTAGAATCCACCTGCGCAATATTTCCTTTTAAATCTACTTTTCCGATGATCAGATAATTTCCTCCCGAATAACTGCTGTTCAGGGATGTTACGGGAAGCAGTTCGATATGGTGATTCGATTGTGCATTCGGATGACGGGGCGGAATTTCTTCAGGATCGATATCTCCAAAAGGAACTTTATCAAATGGATTCACCGAAATCAGGATGTAATACTCTCCGTCTGCCTGCTCCTCATGCATGGATTTTGCCAGAGATTTCACGCTTACTCTCCTGTCGTTCAGTTCAATTCTGTACCCCGCCATCGTAACTGCGCTGCAATGTTTGATAACGAGCTGAACATCATTGGTAGCCGTATTATGAACATCAAAAATAGTTCGGTCGGTAAAATTATTCGAGATCGGTAAAAGTCCGTAATTATAGGTCGTGATTCCTAAAGAATTGGAATCTCGGATGGTATCGATTAAAAAATTATCCTGATCATTAAGATGTCTCTGGGAAACCTTCATCCCGTCAACCCAATTAATGGCAAAATGCTTTATAGGCTGTATCATATTCAATATTTTAGATGGTGTTTTGCTGTGGTTTTCTTACGCCTTCTTCTTCATGCTGGATCACTCTTTTGCAGATCACGACGTCGTTTTCAGAAATTCTGTTTTCTGTAATATCCTGATCGAAATCGATGTATTTTCTGAAGCTGAAGAATGATTTTTTGGTATAAAAGATCCAGTAATACGATTCTCTGGTTTCATCCGTAAGATGAATAACGGAATTGGGATTTTTGTGGTTATAATCGTCCACAACTCTGTAAAACCAGTCTCCGAAAGTAATTCCGGTAGGTAAAGTTTTTGCTTTAATTCTGAATCTGTTGGAATCCTCAAGATTTTTACTTAATTCTACATTCAAAACCATTAATCTGTCGAAATCCGCTCCTTCAAAATCCGGAAGTTTCTGTTCCGGAGAATACCTCCAGGTTTTATAAATATCCACCGGAATACTGATTAACTGGACATAACAGTAATGAAAAACAAGAGGAACAATAAATATGAAAATACTCGTTGCTGCCATAATCGGATAACCGGTTCCGCGACTCATCCAGCCGAAAATCAGGTAAAAAAGATACCCTCCGAATCCGATACACGTTAAAGAAAGAATCGATTCAAATAAAATACTTTTTGTGGTAGAACTGAAATGTTTTTTGAAATATCGGTCTGATAAATTAACATGAATAATTCCTAAAATAAGGTAAATGATCTGGGCAATTAAATACCAGTAAGGATTGAATAAATTTCCTGCAAACCCGAAAATACCCGGAATTGCAAGGCATAAACTGCACAGCAGAACATAGATGATAATGGTTTTGATCTTAATTGCGGGTTTGTTTTTTCTGATGATTCCTAAAATAACCATCATGATAACCGCAAATAAAGGCATAAGAATATACCTTAAAAAGATTCCTTTTACTGAAGAAATTTCCATTTGTCTTTTTTCGAATTAATATTTTTCTTGGTGATTGTAAATATAGTTAAAAAAATTCACAGAAAGGTAGAGTAACCGAGCCTGTTTGCATTTCTATCATCATCTTCCAGTGCAAAAGAATAATCCTTTTTTTCTGTGATAAAATTTTCTTCCACATCTACACTTACAGGCAGGAAATAATCATACATTGCCTGTAATATTTTCCGGAACGGACTGCCGTCTATATATTTTTTCATTTCGGTGTAAGGAATTGGTCCGATGTTTATTACCCAGTTTCTCTGTCCGTCCATATGTTTTCCGCTCGGAATATAGGTAACTCCCAATCTGGAATTTCCCAGCAGCATAGAATCGTCTTCCTCTTCCACTCCGTCAATAACATTCGGGGCAAAAGTTACTTTTACAGGAGTCTGTAAAAATGCGGTCATGCAGCGTTCAAACCAGGATTTATTTCCTCTGATCTGATGAAAAAACGGAAGAATATAAATAAAAATACAGGCATTTTTCTTATCCAACTGATTAATCAAAGGCCAAAGCTCACTCACCGTTTCCAGAAGAGTATCTGTGTCGCTGGAAATATCAAAGTCAAATTCTTTCAGTAAAGCACTGATCTCCGTAAAAAATATTTCCAGCTCAAAAGGCTTGAAAAATTTCCGGGCATCCTCTTCCACTTTTTTCTGTCTCCGGATTTCGCGGACAACGGTGTCTACATTTTTTCGGGAAGCTCCCAGAGAAGGCGGATGAAAAAGTCCTTCGGGAAGATAATCATAAATCCCTTCTCTATAGGTTTCTATGGTAAAAACTTCTTCATCAAAACCCAGGTAATCGCTTGAAATACTTTTAATATCCTTTAAATAGGCACGGTCATTAATCCCGATTCTGTCGATAAAAATATTGCTTACCGCTCTGTGGTATTTTAAAAGGTTAACGGCTACAGCTTCCGCTTTGAAGTCGGTCTGCAGCTTATTGTATTGCATATCTACAATATTATTCTCATACATGGTTTTTCCTGTGATTTGGCTTGTAAAAATAGTATATCTCGAATTATTGAAAAAACATTATTCCACTAAATTCATACTAAATATACTAAATTTTCAGAATTTAAAAGAATAAAATAAATCAGAAATTCAAAATAACTGAAAATAATAATTAAAAAATACACTTTATAAATATGGAAATTATATTGAATTATGTTTAAGATTACGTTAATTTTTAAATTCCATATACTCAGGCTTAACCTGAACCTTAAATTAACCGTATCTTTGCCCCCTGAAAATGTTATTTTACAATGAAAAGTATTTATTCTAAAATGCTGATTTTAGCATTCATCGCATCTTCGCTTTATTCTTATGCATGGGGATTAACGGGACACAGAATTATTGCAGAGATCGCAGAAAATCACCTTTCCGGAAAGGCAAAAAGAGAGATCAGAAAAATGATGGGGAGAGAACGTCTTGCGTACTGGGCAAACTGGCCGGATTTCATTAAATCTGATACTACAGGAGTCTGGAAGGAAACTTCAGCATGGCATTATGTAAACATCGATCCGCAGACGGATTTTAAAGTGTTTGAAGAAAAACTGAAAGCGCAGGCGGGACCAAGTTTATACACCCAGATCAAAACATTATCCAGCCAGATCAAAGACGAAAAAACGTCTGAAAAAGACAGAAAAATTGCTTTAATTTTCCTGATTCACATGATGGGAGATCTTGCGCAGCCTTTACACGTAGGAAGAGCGGAAGATTTGGGAGGAAACAAAATTAATGTAACTTATTTCGGGGATAAAACCAACTTACACTCTGTATGGGACGGAAAACTGGTAGATTCTCAGAAATACAGCTACACAGAATATGCAAAATTATTAGACATCAAATCGGATGATGAAGTAGAGCAGATCCAGACCGGAACTTTAGAAGACTGGTTGTATGATTCTCACAAAATTGCCAACAGAATCTACGCACAGACACCGAATGATTCTAAACTGTCTTACGATTATCAGTACAAATTTAATGAGACAATGGAACGACAGCTTTTGTATGGAGGATTGAGACTGGCAAAATTACTGAATGATCTTTTTTAAAGTGAATTGTCAAAGGTGAATTTAAAAATCAATTTATTTTCACCTTTAAATAATAGAGCGGAACTTCGGTTTCGCTTTTTTTTTAAATAACCTGAGTTCGGGATAAGTCTTCTTAAACGCAAGGTTAAACAAATAGATTCAATTATCAGGAATTCATTTTTTAAGATTATACAAAGGCGTAAAACTTATCAAAGTAATACCATTTTTGTCTTTTTTAAATAAACGAAGTGGCTTTGTTTACCTTGCAAACTTTCAATAAATAAAAAAATCTTTTGTTTTTCTTTGCAATAAATCAATAGGATACTGTAAATCAATTGTTTAAATTTATTTCTCATTCCGAACTGAGTTTAAACAACAAACATTCACAATATTTGTCATATTGCAAGCATCTAAAAAAGTATAATGAAAGATTTATTTTCAGGTAAGATTTGAACATACATTTCGATTGCGAAAAGCTTTTAAGTAAAACTTTTAAAAATTTATTGAATATCTAAAACCCTAAAATCGCTATCCTGTGAAGTGAGAGCGATAATTTACAACTATTTTTTCAAATTAAGTTTAATTAAATGAAAATATTTTGTAACCGGTGTAACCTTTTTGCTGTTTCATACGTATAATATAATAGAAACTCTTTTTTGAGGATAAAATAGATGAGACAATTAAAAATCACTAAGCAGGTAACCAACAGGGAAACTGCTTCATTAGACAAGTATTTGCAGGAAATTGGTAAAGTAGAACTAATTACTGCGGACGAAGAGGTAGATTTGGCACAGAGAATCCGTGCAGGCGACAGAGCAGCATTAGAAAAATTAATTAAAGCCAACCTTCGTTTCGTGGTATCCGTTTCTAAACAGTACCAAAATCAAGGTCTTTCTTTACCCGATTTAATTAATGAAGGTAACTTAGGACTGATGAAGGCGGCAAAAAGGTATGATGAAACTAGAGGTTTCAAATTCATCTCTTACGCGGTTTGGTGGATTCGTCAGTCGATCTTACAGGCTTTGGCAGAACAGTCGAGAATTGTAAGATTGCCGTTAAACAAGATCGGTTCCATCAATAAAATCAACAAAGCTTACGCTCACCTTGAGCAGGAAAACGAAAGACCACCTTCTCCGGAAGAATTGGCTGAAGTTCTTGACATGAGCGAGGAAGATATCAAAGAATCGATGAAAAACTCCGGAAGACACCTGTCGATGGATGCACCTTTGGTAGAAGGTGAAGATTCTAATCTTTATGACGTATTGCGTTCAGGAGAATCTCCAAGTCCGGATAAAGACTTAATGCTTGAATCTCTTCAAATTGAGATCGAAAGAGCATTGAATACTTTAACTCCGAGAGAGGCTGATTTGGTAAGATTATACTTCGGGCTGAACGGAAAACATCCTATGACTTTAGAAGAAATCGGGGAAACTTTCGACCTTACGAGAGAGAGAGTTCGTCAGATCAAAGAAAAAGCGATCAAGAGATTGAAACACAACACCAGAAGTAAGATCTTAAAATCTTATTTAGGGAAGTAATTTTTAACGAAACAATATTACGCGGAGCTTGATTTTCAGGTTCCGCTTTTTTATTTTTGTAAAACCATGGAACTGTATTTTGTTATTGTAGGATTTCTTTGTTTTTTAATTGCAGGAAATCTTGGAACGCATTTTTATTATAGAAAGAAGCACAGGCAACTTTTAGAATTTTTAAAAGGAAAAGAATTTGTGTGTATTAAAAATACAGGAATAGATATTGAGGCATCACACAGTAAAACGTTCCGCGATTATCAGGTAAATAAAGCCGATGTTATCTTCTTCAAAACACACATTTTTCTACTGATTACCGGTAAAATTTTCAGACAGGCTCAACCTATTTTACAGATCAGCAGAATTGGAAATACCGAAAAATTTAAAAATGTTTGGGAAGAGGTCAATTATGTATCCAAAATGAAAGTCGAAAATAAGCTTAGAATTAGCGGGTTTGCGCTACGCGGATCATTTAAGGTTGACTACAAAATATTTTTGGATTTCCAGAACAAAGATTTTGACTTAGAAAAATATATCAATTAGATAATAGCTGATTATTGTTCTTTACTTTTGCTAAAATGAATGAATCACAACTTTTTATCGGAGGAATTATCCTGATTTTTATTTTCGGGAATATATTCGTTTACTTCTTAAATAAAAATAAACAGAAACGTTTTTTTGATTTCATCAGAGACAGAGAATATACTTTAGTTCGAAATGTGGAAGCCGAGATAGAAGGCTATTCAAAATTAGGTGCAAAAATAAGCTACAGAAAAGCAGATATTGTTTTTCTGGATGACGAAATTTTCATTCTGACAATCAATAAACCCATCATTCAGCTTACTAAAAGTTATGAGGATTTTCCAGAGGTTTTCTATAAATATTCTTACGATGCAAAACAAAAAGTAAAAGAAAGACTAGAAATAAGGAATTCTAATGGAAGCATTAAAGTAAATCTTAACCTCAAAAAAAAAGATTTTGATTTAGAAAAATATATTAACGGTCAAAATATGCATGATAATTGACCACTCATAAAACATAAATTTAATACATAATTAATCCGCTTGAAATCCAATTAGAAAAAGAATCCGATAGTTTCGCATGCAATTTAAAATCCCAAACAAATTAAATTAATCATGATTCAAAGAAAACTTTTCGGATGGATGCTTTTGCTTACCATAACGAGCATAGGATGTACAGATAATGACATCGCTTCAACTTTAAAAGAAGAAAATTTATCTTCAAAAGCTGATCTCAGCAAAGCTGCTGCAGACGTAAGTGTAAATGCTTACACCGATACAAGCGCATACATCAATTCAGGTTTCAGCTTTTTAAATCCTTCACAGATTGATAAAAACCGTCAGGCAATCGGCGGAAGTGCTTATACCGAAGTCTACGGATTCAATATTCCTGAAGAAAACAGAGTGAGAGGAATCCGCTGGAACACCGATGATGAAACAACTTCACTTTGGAGACCGCAGGGAATTTCAGGATTTACCAAAGATGGGGTCCGTTATCTTTTGGTGAGTTGGTATGCGAAAGATGAAGCAGAATTTAAAGGTTCCCGAATTACCCTGATTGACATCAGTCCGAGTTCCAGTACTTATCTTACTTACCGCCATATTCTTTTGGTTCAGCCCGATATTCCGGCAGGTACAGCAAGCTATTCACAGTATGGTTCTTACGCTCCGCTGAATGTTCATGCAGGCGGAATTGCCTATTTTAAAGGTAAAATCTATCTCAGCAGTACAAATTTAGGCGTCCGTGTTTTCGATCTGAATAAAATTATTGAAGTAAGCACCGGAGACACCACCAATGATAAATGTGGTAAAGATTCTAACGGAAACCTGTTCGCTTTCAATTACAGGTACATATTGCCACAGACAGGATATCAGAAAATCAACAACGCGAATCCTTTCTCAACCATTCAGGTGAATGATGAAGGAACACAGTTCTGGACAGGACAATATTATTCGGGCAGCGCCGATGTTTCTATTGTTCCGAAAATATTTGGTTTTCCGGTTGATACGAACGGAAGACTTCAGAATACAGGAATTGTAACCGTGACGCCGAAAAACAGCCTTTTCACAGACAATCATGCGCATGGAATTCAGGGTGTTTTCAGAAAAGGCAACAGAACATGGCTTTCCTGTACAGGATCTCCAAGCAATTCTTACGGATCGAATGCGAGATTAGCGCGTTATACGGATGGTGCAGACGATACGGTACGTTTCAGATGGCCTTACGGAGCGGAATCTCTTTACTATGAATCTCAATATAATTACTTGTGGAGCTTAACCGAATATGAACCGAATGCAGGAGCACAAAACGGAAGTCAGGTAAACCGATGCATTTTTGCGGTTGATTTTTCCAAATACGAATAGTACAATTTGAATCTGAAATTCAAAAAAACAGATAAAGACCGTCATTGCGATGGTCTTTTTTTATTCTAAAACTTGGATTTTATCTGCGATAAAATTCAGCATCAATCTTTATTGAACATCTTTGATTTTCTTGCGTCTTAAAGATGAGTCTGCTTAAACTTTTTATTTAACCGCAAAAGGCACAAAAGATGACTAAACTTTTATTTAAAGTTCATCATTATCAATGAAAAAGTTCACCATAGTTTTTAAAAATCTTTGATTTTTATTCTTTTGAGTGCTTTGAATAGTATTGAAATTCGCTTTAACATTGTCTTTTGTTCCTTTTGTGGTTAATTCTGAAATTAGTTTAAACAGTTTGATTTGAGATTAATAAAAAACTTGCGTCTTTACGTTTTCCAACAAGAATATTTTCTTTTAAGCCTCTTTAGCTTAAAAAACTAAATGAAAATCAATGTATTTATTCATTAAGGGCTGTAGGATTTTAAAACATTTAAAATTTTAGCTATCTTCACTTTTCAATTGAGAAACATGAATAACCATTCAGAAGAAAACAAAATATCAAAAGATAAAAATGTTCTTGTTGTTTTAAATAACAGTCAGAAAATCAATGCAGAACTTCAGTACATCATCGATCATTTCTGCGGAACCGTAGTTCATGAGCTTAGTCCGGAACTTGATCATCAAAAAATATACATCTGCGGAGATTTGGAAAATATTCAGAAAGACCATCATTTCCTGTATATCATTAAAGAATTTTCGGTGAATTTTGAAAATATCAGCGAAGAAAAATCAAAGGTTGTTCAAATTGGAGAAGTTCCGGTTATTGTAAGCAATGCGGGAGTCTATTTCCGAAAAATTTTTCATGAGGAGAATATTTTTGAAAAAGTAAAGTCAGAACATCATTTTCAGGAGCTTACAGAATCCAACAAAGAAGCGAAAGCTCTGAGAAAAGGCATTTATCTGAGTAAAGTGATTCATGAAGCCGATGAAAACGGAGAAGATGCTCTGCATTTTAATTTGTTGAGATGTTCCAGTAATCTGACAGGACCAACAGATAATTTCAGAGAAACCGACCGGAAAATTATTGCTTTTCTTAACGAATGTGCAAAAGAAACTTTTGAATATGAAACCGATCTGAATCACGCTTTGGTACAGATTTACGAGAACAAAAAGAAAACTTCGGATGCTGAAAAGGAAGTGAAGGCTAAAATTAAAGCCCACTCCGACAAAACGAAAGATATGCCGAAAGAAGGACTGATCGCATTCTGTACTTTCTACGACGATTCCAATTCCGAACATTTAAAACCATCGGAAACAGATAGATTTGATGTGTGTTATAAGCAAACGAGCGCATTAACAAGACTCCATTTCAGGCTTAAGAAAACAGTTGAGGACGAATCTCTGGAAAAAGAATTTACCGTTACTTTATACCCCGATTCTGCGTTTATTATTCCGTTGTCTACCAACAGATTATATACGCATGAAATCCGCCCTTCTGTTTTGGGAGTCGATCAGATTCCGATAAGAATGGGATATGTGGTTCGTTGTTCGAATCTTGAGGCGGTGTACAGAGACAATCAGACCTACATCAGAGAAAACGATAATTATGTTAAATTGGAAAGCATGACTCCAGAAATGCAGGCGGAACTTCGCAATTCTTATTACGAAGAGAACATGACGGAGAATAAGGTGAACTATAAAACAACCCATTTCAGCATGAATCTGGGCGATTATGAAAAACCAATCCTGTAATGAGCAGCTCCGAATTTTATAAAATACGGCTTCCTGAAAAGCAAAATACATTTGAAAATCTTTTGAATTCTGCGGATTTTGAAGCAACAGGAAAAGGCAGGCTCGGAAATCATCTCTTGAAAGAAGAAAACGGAACTTTTGCTGTCGTAAGAACAACAACAAGATATCAGATTCCAGCGAATCTCTTTTCTGAGGTTCATCATTCCGTTGTTGAAGAAATTAATCAAGCAATTTCAGCCGAAATAACAGATGTGCCTGAACAGCATTTCAACAATGCATTGATTGAAGTGTATGATTCTTCGTACTCGAAAATGGGATTTCATTCCGATCAGGCTTTGGATCTCGAAGATCATTCATTTATTGCTTTGTTTTCATGCTATGAAAATCCAGATCAGTTGAAAGAAAACCAACTCAGAAAGCTTGTTATAAAAGACAAAATAACGGAAGAAGAATCTGAAATTATACTGGATCATCATTCTGTTGTACTATTTTCTGTAGATACGAATAAAAAGTTTCAGCATAAAATTGTTGTGAATTCTAACCCTAATTCTAAAGGTTTTACGGATAACAGATGGTTGGGAATGACGTTCAGGACTTCCAAAACTTTTATCAGATTTAAGGATAACCAACCGTATTTTTCAACCGGAGAATTATTTATTTTAGCCGATGAAGAAAAGGAAAAAGAGTTTTTCCGGCTGAGAGGTGAAGAAAACCGTTCTCTGGATTTTGTCTATCCTGATCTGTTTTTCACGATAAGTCCGGCAGATCTTTTAATTCCTGAAATCAAAAATTAAATATATACACAACATGAAAAAATTATTTTTTACTTCTACCCTGCTTTTAGCCCTGTTTTCCTGCAATGAAAACAGATCCGAAAATAAACCTTTGGTTGAAAATGCAGTGGAAAATAATAAATCAAGTTTTCCTGTGAAGAGACTAAATCATTCTGAAGATATTCTTAACGCCATTTATTCTGAACAGATTAAAAATAATGAAGAATTTAAAAATTTAGATATTAAAATTTCTAATCTTCAGGAAG
>NZ_JBBCQL010000144.1:0-11659 GCF_037149975.1 Chryseobacterium sp. VD8
TTTTAATCATGTAATTAATTTTAACGCAAAATGCGCGAAGATTTTTCTTTTAAAACTTAATGGATATTTTTAAGTTCGCTAAAGCGTTTCACTTAAATAAGCACACAGAGCGTTTTTATTACATTCTAATTATTTTTTAAGCTTATCCATTAATTTGCCTGCAAATTCTTAATCTTTCTTAACTGCTTAACTATTCTTAATGGTTTATTTTAAACGCTTCTCGCAATGACATTACAAAATTCTATATGCCGTTTCATAATTTTGGATATAATTCTCCAACGGTTTCGGGAAGGATTTTTCGTGTGAACCTTCAACATCGGTTACGATGTAATTATTTTGAGTGATGAAATTCTGCCATATTTCTTCTGATTCTACTTCAACATTAAAAATCTCAATGCTTAAATTTTTGTGCGTGAGTTTATGGCTTACATTTTTTACACTTTTGATGAATGGAATTAAATCATCTGAAATTTCAGGTGGAAATTCAAATAACTTTTTCCAGATGAAATCGTCTTTTCTCTGTTGAATTAAAAACTGACCATTTCTGTGAACGAAATAATATTTCAGCTCCAAGTCAGCAGCTTTTACTTTTTTTGTTTTTACCGGAAATTCAGAAACTTTATTCATGGAAAAAGCCAGACAGTCTTCATGTAAAGGGCATTCTCTGCAAAGAGAATTTTTAGGCTTACAGATTTCGGAACCTAAATCCATCATCGCCTGATTGAAGTCACCGACATTTTCAGGTAAAATTAAATGAGCGAGTTCAGAAAAATAATTAAAGGCTTTTGAACTTGAAATATCAAAATCATCTGCAAAAATTCGGCTCAGAACGCGGTAAAAGTTTCCATCCACAGCCGGAATTTTACCCCCAAAACAAATACTGGAAACTGCAGCGGCTGTATATTTTCCGACTCCTTTTAACTTTAAGATTTCATCGTATTCATAAGGAAAAACGCCATTATAATCGTTCATGATCTGTTGCGCCGCCTTATGAACATTGATCGCTCTGGAATAATAGCCTAGTCCTTTCCAATACAGTAAAACTTCGTTTTCGTCTGCTTCGGCAAGGGTTTTTACATCCGGAAAACGCTGAACAAAATTATTATAATGTCCTAATCCCTGAGCAATTCTGGTCTGCTGAAAAACGATCTCACAAATCCAGATTTTATAAGGATCTCTGGTCTGTCTGAAAGGTAAATCGCGGGCATTTGTTTTATACCAGTTAAGAAGTTTATTGCCGATGTGCCTGAAGTCTGATTGTTTTGTTTTTTCCAAAGGTTTGTCTACTACATTTTATGCTTCGACAAGCTCAGCATGACAACGCTAAAAATTCACTTTTAATAAAAACGACTAGTATTAGAAATGTCATGCTGAGCTTGTCGAAGCATCTGTTTATTAAATACAAAGATAATTTAATTTTCTTTTTGAACTGAATATACGGGAGCCGCTTTCAGCCACTGGTATTTTAAATGTTTTTCTTTTGCAATGAAGCGGTAACCTTCCAATTTTTTGAGATAAATATAGGAAGCAGAATCTTTTTTGAATTTCAACTGTTGATTAGACAGAAAACTGAACGGGAAATCCACAATAGAATCTCTCGTTGTTTTCTCTACTTTGCCATTAATAACTCTGTAAATAAATATAGATTTTCCACGACCTTGAGACTGATCTATTAGTTTAATATTTGATGAAGCAATCACCATATCACTTTCATCGAAGCATTCCTGCGGTTTCATGATGTAAGCTTTTCCTTCTTTTATTTCGTCAGCGAAAAGATCTATTGGATGATTTTGCTGTACCCTTTTATCTTCACAACTGAAGATCATAAAAATTACGGGCAAAAAGTAGAATAACCTGCCTTTCATATTTCTATTTTTAACGATTTGGTAGAAAAAAACCGATGAAAAATTGCATCGGTTTTAATATTTAATTTGATTAATTTAATCCTGAAGATATTCTGCATCCCATTCATTTCCATCATCTCCTTTATGTCCGTCTAATTTGATAACAAAACTTTTTGTAGGAAAATAAGGTGTAAGACGAATATCCAGCCAAACTCTGTCTTTATTCACTTTATCCTGCTCGAAACGGACGATTTTGAATTTTTCGATCAATTTATCCGGACCTTTAATTCCGTCAAGGAAGGTTACGATCTGTTTTCTTAAATCATCTTCATTTCTTGCATTCCAGTTTTCGAAAGCTCTTCTGTTTAGGAAATCGAGCAGAACTTTCGTAACGTAATCGAATACACGAACTACGGAATAGGTCTGAAGTCCGATGTTGTCTCCTGTAAATAATGTTTTTGCAGAGAAAGCCATAATTTTTCCGTATTCATTTACCATTGGAACCAATCCCATTTTTTCCAACTGAGAAATTTCGCTTTTCTTTAATTCGAATTTTACGGCGTCCACTTCATTGATGTTTCCGTGCTTTTTACCTGCAGCAACCTGAGACATTAATGTTTTATGAATTTTTCCTGCCAGTGAAGTTGAAGGCGGAAGTTCTACGTTTTCCTCCTCTCCTACTTCCTCAGCTTTTCCGCGTCCAACAAGCCAGTTACAAGTCATGATGACATTACTTCTATGCAGTTCACCTCCTGTAAGATTGGCAGAATGGAATAAATCCACCACGTCATCCGGTTTATCAAGATTCGCAAAATCCGTCACCATCATTACTTTGTTTTCGTTACAGATTTTTGCCCATTTTTCAATGACTTTATTGGATCCTAAATATCCCGGAATTGCTAAAATAGAGTAATTGTCTCGAAGGTCTAAACGGTCGTAATAGTTCTTAAATTCTTCTGCAATGGCATCAATAAAGATCGGGTTATCCAAATCTGAAACCTGATCTAAACTTGCATTAACAATACTTACGTTATCTACTTTATCGAGTTCGGTATTTTTGTAAAACTGAGCGACCGTTCTGTAGTTTGTTTCTAACTGACGAACAGCGTCAAGCGTATTTTTAAGATTTAGCTTTAAATTCTGATCCGCAGCCTGCGCTTTAGCTTTGCATGTTTCTGCCATCTTATCTGCAGAATCGTTTCCTTCCAGAAGATTTACCCAAAGATTAATTTTCTGAAGAAGTTCTTTTCTTTCATCTGCTTTATTGCTGTCATTAAGGAAGATTTCCTTTCTGGCTTTTCTGGTGGGATTCATGTTTGCGATTCCGTCTACAACAGATTCTACAAAACCAAAACCTCCTATTTTATTTAGTTCGGCAAGCGGATTACTTTTCGGCTGACCTGCATGTTGCTGCTGTCCCTGTGGTTGGTTTTCAGCTGCCTGTAATTTACTATCCATGATTAATGTAACGTCTTTAGATTATTTTTCAAGTTCCTGTGCCACTTCTTTCAATACCTCTACGAATGCAGCTCTTGTCTGATCGTTTTCCAGCATATTTCGCAGAATTTTATTGGTTTTAAGCTGTCGAACAATTTTGTTGTACTGTTCCTGCTCCATGCTTAATTGCTGCAAGTAATCTGATTTCTGAGTGAGATTTTTTGGGGTAAAGTCCGCGAGATTCTGAAAACGGAATTCCTCTTCCACTACATTACCGTCCTCCGTTTCGTGCTGAACGCTTACAGAAGGCTGGAAATGTCTGAAGACGTCATCTACTGTTTTTAATCCTGTTACAATTTCAGGGACGTAAGATTCGTCGGTTGTAAGCTGGCTTACTATCAGCGATTTATTCTCCTGAATCTGCTGAATAGCTTCATTGGCGTCTACTTTTACCTCGTTTCCGCCAACGCCATAATTGAACATTGCCATATTATTAATATTTTGAGATTTTCGATGTTGGTGTGTATTGTTTTTATCAGCATCAAATAGCTGACCAATCCAATGTTTAAATTTAAAAAAAAACTGTAACATACAAAATTTTGTTAAGATTTTTCTTGAAATATTAACTTTTTAAATTAAATATTAACCAAAAACTGATATTTTGTGATGTCACTAAACTATGAAAAATTAAATAAAAAACGCACCATTTCTGATGCGTTTTTACTTCTAACAATTTTTGGTCTGTATTACCAAATTTTTATTCTGTCCTGCGGAGCTTTATACATTTTGTCTCCCGGTTTGATGTCGAATACTTTGATGAATGAATCCTGATTGACCAACGGACCGAATGCTCTGAAAACTCCCGGCGAATGCGGATCTGTTTTTACCTGATTGGTCATATACTGATCTGTGGATTTTGTTCTCCAGACTGTTGCCCAGCTCATGAAAAATCTCTGGTCCTGAGTAAATCCGCTGATTAAGCCCGGATTTCCGTGATCTTTAAGATACATCTGAAGCGCATCGTAAGCAACAGCAACTCCTCCCAAGTCTCCGATGTTTTCGCCACTTGTAAATTTTCCGTTAACGAAGCTTCCTTTTACCGGCTCATAAGCGCTGTATTGTGCAGCCAACTGAGCTACTTTTGCGTCAAAGTTTTTACGGTCTGCATCGGTCCACCAGTTATTCAAATTTCCGTCTCCGTCGAATCTTGAACCGCTGTCATCAAATCCGTGAGAAATTTCGTGACCGATAACGGCTCCGATTCCCCCGAAATTAACGGCTGCATCTGCTTTTGGATTATAGAAAGGGGGCTGAAGAATGGCTGCAGGGAAAACGATTTCATTGTTTGAACCGCTGTAATAAGCATTTACGGTTTGCGGCGTCATTCCCCACTCTGTTCGGTCTACCGGTTTTCCTATTTTATCTAAATTTTTCTGATATTGCCAAGCTGAAACATTCTGAAGATTGGAATATAAGGTTGCTCCCTGTTTCGGAGCTTCCACTTTTAACTGGGTGTAATCTTTCCATTTATCCGGATAAGCAATTTTCACGGTGAATTTTGATAATTTTTCCTGTGCTTTTACTTTTGTTTCCGGAGACATCCAGTCCATTTCGTTGATGTGCGTTTTGAAGGATTTTAAAATGTAATCGATATACATTTCCATCTGCGCTTTTGCTTCCGGCGTAAAATATTTCTCCACATATAATTTTCCGAAGGCTTCTCCCAGAACGCTGTTTACCAAAGAAAGCCCTCTTTTGTTCATCGGACGCTGTTCTTTCTGTCCCTGAAGATATTTGGAGTAGAAATCGAATCTGATCTGTTCTAAATTTTCATCCAGATTGCTTGCATTTCCATTGATTAAGTGGTATTTCAGATAGTCTTTCAGTAAAGGAAGGTTTTTCTGGGTAAGGAAGGAATCCATATTCTGGTAATACTTCAGCTCGCCGATGATAACTCTGTCAGTATTTACTCCGGCATCCTTCAGATATTTCGGAAGATTAACGTTTTTAACCAAAGCCGGCAATTCAGATACATTTTTAGGGTTGTATCTTAAATTGGCATCTCTGTTCTGTTCAAGCGTTAATAAATAGTTTGCCAACTGTTTTTCGAAATCCACTACGTTTTTTGCCGAAGTTTCTGAATTTTTATAGCCTAAAACACCGAATAGTTTTCCGACATAGGTTTGATATTCTGCTAATGTTTTTGTATTGGCTTCATTTACTTTCTGATAGTAATCTCTTCCCAGTCCAAGATCAGGACCACCAAGATAGACTGCATTCATTTTAGAATCTTTCAGGTCTGCTCCTACTCTCCATCCGTAAAAAGAGTTGTCGCCTACTTTTGTTGCTTCAAGCAGGTATTTCTGAAGATCGCCGATGTTTTTAATGGCATCAATTTTTGCAAGATCTCCTTTGATCGGAGCCAGTCCTTCCGCATTTCTTTTACCAGTATCCATAAAAGATGCGTATAAATTCTGAATTTTCTGACCTTCGGAGCCCGCAGGATAGGATTCTGACAGGATTTTGTTCAGGATATCTAAAGAAGCGTCATCAACATTTTCTCTCAGTGCATTGAAAGAGCCCCAGCTTGCTTTATCTGAAGGAATCTGTGTAGTTTTCACCCAGTTTCCGTTGACATAGCTAAAAAAATCATCTTGGGGACGAACAGTTTTATCCATGTACGACAGATTGATCCCTTCTTCTTTTACTTCCTCTTTTTTCACCGGCTCTACAGCAACCGTTTTCATGGTTTCAGGTTTTTTAATTTCTCCCGTTTTCGCTGTACCACAAGAATTTAAGAATACCAGACCCAAAAAGGCAAGTATCCCGATATTTAGCTTTTTCATTAAAGATATTTTTTGATTTTACACAAACTTACCAAATATACGAATTTTGATTATAAATGATAAGTGATAAATAATAATTGATGAAAAGGATGTAAATAAGAACTTGATATTTTTGTTATTTGATTTTGATTGACTGAGTATTAGTATTTCTCACAAAGTTCGAAAGAGTTCTTAAATAACCTGAGTTCGGGATAAGTCTTCTTAAACGCAAAGGTTCGCCAGGTTTTGTTTTGCATTGTAGTGGATATTTTTGTTAGCAACGGCGCTTCAATCAGCAAATGATAGCAACTTAGACTATTCTGCTCTTTGATTTTAGGAGAAATTTATTTTTATTGATTTTAACGAAAGGTTAGCTGGGTTTTGTTTTGCATTGTAGTGGGTATTCTTGTTCGCAACGGCGCTTCACTCAGCAAATGATGGCAACTAGATTATTCGGCTCTTTGATTTTAGGAGAAATTTATTTTTATTGATTTTAACGCAAGGTTCGCTAGGTTTTGTTTTGTATTGTAGTGGATATTTGTTCGCAAGGCGCTTTACTCAGCAAATGATAGCAACTTAGACTATTCGGCTCTTTGATTTTAGGAGAAATTTATTTTTATTGATTTTAACGCAAGGTTCGCTAGGTTTTGTTTTGTATTGTAGTGGATATTTGTTCGCAAGGCGCTTTACTCAGCAAATGATAGCAACTTAGACTATTCGGCTCTTTGATTTTAGGAGAAATTTATTTTTATTGATTTTAACGCGATGTTCGCTAGATTTTGTTTTACATTGTAGTGGATATTTGTTCGCAAGGCGCTTTACTCAGCAAATGATAGCAACTTAGATTATTTGGTTCTTTAATTTTAGGAGAAATCTATTTTATTGATTGTAACGCGATGTTCGCTAGGTTTTGTTTTGCATTGTAGTGGATATTTTTGTTCGCAAGGGCGCTTCACTCAGCAAATGATAGCAACTTAGATTATTTGGTTCTTTGATTTTAGGAGAAATCTATTTTTATTGATTCTAACGCGATGTTCGCTAAATTTTGTTTTGCATTGTATTGGGTATTTTTTTCGCAACGGCGCTTCACTCAGCAAATGATAATTATGAAGGCTAAACACAGGGTTTATCATTGCCCAGATAAGTTCGAATATTTACGCAATTTATTTAACTGTGTTGAGATTTCTAAAGGATGAGAAACTTTATTGACTAATTCAAATATTGAAAAACAGACTATTCCCTAGCCGTGATTGCAGCATTTGTCTGAGCTCATTTTCTGGGTTTCGGCGCGGCTCCGCCGCGCCGAAACCCAGAAAATAGCGAGTGCGGAAAGCGCGAAAAAGCTCCAAAAAACAAAAAAACCGCTCACTGCTGAACGGTTTTGGTTATATTTAAAAATTGTGATTACCAGATTTTAATTCTTTCTGCCGGTTTTTTGTACAATTTGTCTCCTTCTTTCACATCAAACGCTTTGTAGAAAGCATCAACATTGGTTAAAGGGCCGAAACTTCTGAAATATCCCGGAGAATGCGGGTCTGTTTTTACCTGATTGATCATGTATTTTTCGCTGGATAATGTTCTCCAGACTGTCGCCCAGCTCAGGAAGAATCTCTGATCCTGTGTGTAACCGCTGATAACTCCCGAATTTCCTTTGTCTTTCAGATACATCTGAAGAGCATCGTAAGCGATGTTTACGCCTCCTAAATCTGCAATATTTTCTCCGTTGGTGAATGTTCCGTTCACGAAAGTTCCTTTTACTGGTTCGTATTTGTCATACTGTGCGGCAAGAGCTTTTGTTGCTTTTTCGAAGTTGGCTTTATCTTCAGGAGTCCACCAGTCTACCAAGTTTCCGTCTGCATCGAACTGCGCACCTGAATCATCAAATCCGTGGCTCATTTCATGACCGATAACCGCACCGATTCCTCCGAAATTCACCGCAGCATCTGCTTTAGGATTGAAGAAAGGCGGCTGAAGAATTGCAGCAGGGAATACGATTTCGTTATTTACCGGATTGTAGTAAGCATTTACAGTTTGCGGTGTCATTCCCCACTCTGTTTTATCTACCGGTTTCCCGATTTTAGCTAAATCTTTGTTGTACTGCCATTCTGCAATATTCTGAAGGTTGGCATATAGATTTCCGCCTTTTGATTCCGGCGTGATGGTTAATTTAGAATAATCTTTCCATTTGTCCGGATACGCAACTTTTACGGTGAACTTATTCAGCTTTTCCATTGCTTTTTGCTTGGTGGTAGAAGACATCCACGTTAATCCGTTGATGTGAACCGCGAAGCTTTTCTTTAAGTAATCGATCAGTTCAACCATCTGCGCTTTCGCTTCTGCAGGGAAATATTTTTCCACGTATAATTTACCGAAAGCTTCTCCTAAAGATCCGTTAATTAATTCGTAACCTCTCTTATTTAAAGCTCTCTGCTCCTGCTGTCCTCTTAAATATTTGCCATAGAAAGCGAATCTCATATCACCTAATTTTTCGCTTAGGTAAGCCGCGCTTCCGTGGATCATGTGGAATTTAAGATAATCTTTGATAACAGGAAGATTCTGTGTATTGATGAATTTATCTAAATTCTTGTAATATCCTAATTCTCCGATAATTACTTTATCTGTATTTACGCCAACTGCTTTAAGATAAGCCGGAAGGTCTACATTTTTTACCAAAGCTGAAAGCTGAGCCATTGTTTGCGGATTGTACTGTAGCGTATTATCACGGCTTTGCTCGTTGGTTAAATATGTTTTTGCGATGCTTTTCTCGTAATCTACGATTCCTTTAGCGGCAGCATCCGCGTTTTTATATCCTAGTTCTTTTAACATAGAAGCAACATATTTTGTATATTCTGCTAAAGCTTCTGTGTTTTTTTCGTTTACTTTCTGATAGTAATCTCTTCCAAGACCTAAAGATGCGTCACCAAGATAAACAACGTTCATTTTAGAGTCTTTAAGATCTGCATCTACTCCCCATCCATAGAAGTTGTTTTCTCCTTCTTTGGTTACAGAGATTAAATATTTTTGAAGATCTCCAACGGATTTAATGGCATCGATTTTATTAAGATTTGCCTGAATCGGTTTAATACCGTCTGCATTTCTTTTTGCCATGTTCATGTACGTTGCGTACAAGTCCTGAATTTTCTTTCCTTCTGTTCCGTCAGCAAATTTATCTTTCAGAAGAGAGTTCAGAATCGTCATGGAGTTGTTGTCTGTATCTTCAGCCAGTTTGTTGAAACTTCCCCAAGTTGGTTTATCGGAAGGAATTTTGGCAGTTTTCATCCATGTTCCACTTACATAGTTATAAAAGTCATCTTGCGGACGTACTGATTTATCCATCAAGCTAAGGTCTAGGCCTTTATCTGTCGCCTGAGCGTTCACGGTCTGTGAACAAATTCCTCCTAATAAAAGCAGAGAAAGCGTTAATTTTTTCATTATAATTACAATTTATACAATAAGTGTAACTTTTTTTTATTTCGTTACTTTTTATGAAAACAAATTTAATTAAATATTAAGATCTGTTTATATTTTAATTTTTAATTTGAAAATCTCTTCTTATCAATTTGTATTTCGAAATTAAGTGAAACGCCTTTGTCTATCTTTAGTTAGGTAATTTAATATTAAAAAACGTTGTTTACCCTTGCGATAATTTAAACGCAATGCCAGACAAGGAATTATTAAAAACTCTGTTTAAAAAATTTAAGATAAACAAAGGCGTTTCTTATTTTTGAAGGACAACTTTTTTACAATCCAAAATTTACGACGTTGCAATTTCTTTTACATTTCCGGTACGTTTTAAGAATCCCCAGGTCTGCATTTCGCCTTTCAGTGCTTTTCGGAGGCTTCTGAACAGGACAATATACATAAGCCAACGATATCCGAAACGCTGCGGAATCACATACAGCAGGTTTACCAATTTCTCTCTCTGCATGATGAATGCAATAAAAGCCAGAGACGCATCCACCAAAAGGAAAATTAAATAGTAACTGAATATTTTTCCCCCGTTTCCGGATAATATTCCAAAAAACATGATGACATCGGCAAGCGGTGAGAAGAACGGAATAATGTACTGAAAGAGTAAAATATTCGGCATTGCCCAGAGTCCTAAACCTTTGTATTTCGGGTTAAGGAAAGTCTGTCTCTGTTTCCAGAACATCTGCATAATTCCGTACGTCCATCTGAAACGCTGTTTTAAAAACTGCTTTACGCTTTCCGGAGCCTCTGTCACGGCAACTGCACGGTTTTCGTTGGCAACGCTGTAGCCTTCTCTTAAAATTTTAACCGTAATATCGCAGTCTTCGGCTAAAGTGTCGGAAGAATATCCGCCAACTTCTTCAATTACAGATTTTCTGAATGCTCCGATGGCACCGGGAATTACAGTAATCGCATTGATATTCGCATACGCTAAACGATCAAAATTCTGACTGGTTGTATATTCAATAGACTGCCATTTTGTAAGCCAGTTTACGGTATTTCCCACTTTTACATTTCCAGCCACGGCTGCAATTTTTTCATTCGGATCCGAGTTTAAAAATCTTGCAATTAAATATTTTACGGCATCTTTTTCGAGTTTTGTATCGGCATCTATGCAGACCACATATTCTGCATCGGTTTGGGAGATCCCGAAATTCAGAGCGGTTGCTTTTCCGCCGTTGGTTTTGCTGAAAATCTTCAGTTTCGGATGATCAGAAAAGGCCTCTTTCGCTTTTTCATAGGTAGAATCTTTGCTTCCATCATCCACCAGAATAATATTGAAATTGGGATAGGTCTGTTTTAACAGATTATTTAATGATGACACAATGTTGATTTCTTCATTGTACGCCGGAACAATAATTGAAACCTTCGGATAGGATGCCAAAACAGGAAATTCTCCCGATTTTTTTTCTTTTCGACGTTCCTTAAAAGCCCAGAATAACATAATAATCAATCTGATGAGTCCTAATGCGATAAAAATGGTAAACAATGCCACTAAAAAATGACTGATTCCGTAAATAATGGTTGCCAAAAGAAGATTAAGCTGCATTACGTAATAGGCTCTTGTTTTTGGAACAGAAGGCATAAGTTCTGCTTTGTTTTTATGCAGAATACTGGCAAGATTGGTGAAATGATATCCTTGTTTTTGTAAAGTCGGGATTAAAACTTTCAAAGCTTTTACGGTTTCTTCACGGGTTTCGCCTCCTGCATCGTGAAGGAGGATGATGTTTCCGCGTTCGGCTTTTACACCAGCCAATACACGTTTTACAATTTCATCGGCTTTTATTCCCGGCTGCCAGTCTTCGGGATCAATGTTTTCGCCAATATCAAGATAATTCTGCTGTCTCGCCAATGCAACAGGTATAATTTCTTCGGAAGTTGTAGGCTCAGAGTCCGCATTGTAAGGTGCTCTGAAAAGAATAGTACTGTGTCCTGTGATACATTCGATGAGCAGTCTGGTGAGTTTCATTTCCAGCAGGGCTCTTTGTGGACTTACTTTAGCCACATTTTCATGGGTAAAGGTATGGTTTCCGATTTCATGTCCTTCTCTGTAAATTCGTTTAACCAAAGGAAGGTTTTTTT
>NZ_JBBCQL010000145.1:0-11604 GCF_037149975.1 Chryseobacterium sp. VD8
TGACCTGCTATTCTGCGCTGGATTATCCGCCCAAAAACCTGCCGACAATGCAGTTTGATATGTATGTTGCCGAGGAAATAGGGTTTGAAAAATTTGATATTTTATCACAGAGAGGAATCGGACATATTGAGGATTGCAGGGAAATCGTTAGAACCAATAGGGGCGAAGCCATCGAAACTTCCGATCCTAAACGTTTCTTTAACGATCCAAAGATTGCAGATCAGCTAAGGTCAGCCCATACCGTCGGATGCTTCTATATTGAATCCCCGGCAATGAGGCAGCTCATAAGTAAATTGAAATGCGATGATTATTTGACGCTTGTCGCTGCAAGTTCAATAATTAGACCCGGAGTAGCGTCGTCGGGAATGATGGGGACTTTTATTGAAAGGCATCTAAACCCTGAAAAAGTTGAGTATATCCATCCGGCATTTAAACAGGAACTCGAAGATACCTATGGTGTAATGGTATATCAAGAAGATGTAATGAAGATCGGTCACCGCTTTGGGGGATTGGATCTGGCTGATGCGGACGTACTGCGTAGAATGATGTCCGGCAAATACCGAAATAAGAATCATATGCTCGAAATTGAAGATAAATTTTTCTCCCATTGCAGGAACCAGAATTATCCGGAAGAAATATCCCGTGAAGTATGGCGGCAGATGGAAAGCTTTGCCGGATATTCGTTTAATAAAGCGCACTCCGCATCTTTTGCCGTGGAGAGTTACCAAAGCCTTTTTTTGAAGACTTACTATCCGCTTGAATTTATGGTTGCAGTGCTGAATAATCATGGCGGTTTCTATGACCGTGAAGTGTATGTGAACGAAGCAAAAAAAGCAGGCGCTAATATTTGTCTGCCCTGTATAAACAGAAGTATATTCGATACCTCAATAATTGGTAAAGATATCTACCTTGGTTTTGACTGTATTTTGAATCTGGAAACAAAACTGGCACAGTCGATCTCAGAAGAACGGAAGAAAAATGGCCCGTATCTGGGGATTGAAGATTTCAATCAAAGGACAGGAGCAGGGCTTGAACAGATCATCATTCTGATACGTTGCGGAGCCTTCGGATTTCTTGACGTTGATAAAAAGGAACTGCTGTGGGAGGCACATCTGATCCTTAATTCCAATAAAAACATGAACTTTCAGTTGGGCCAACTCTTCCAGAGTTCAAACGAAAAACCGAAACTTCCAGTCCTCATTACCGATCCGCTGGAAGATATTTATGATGAGATTGAACTGATGGGTTTTCCTGTTTCGGGCAGTATTTTTGATCTGGCAAAATCAAATTATCGAGGTAATGCATGCGCCGATAATATGTCCTTATTCGCAGGTCAGACGGTAAGGATCGTCGCCTATATGGTAGCTGAAAAATGGGTAAAGACGAAAACCGGTAAACCCATGAAATTTGGAACCTTCCTGGATAACAACGGTGACTTTATAGACACCGTGCATTTCACACAGAGCCTGCTCAAATTCCCCCTTCGTGGAAAAGGATTATACCTGATAGAAGGTAGAGTTACCATTGAATATGGATGCCCATCAATAGACGTTCAAAGATGTGCAAAAATGCCCATAAGACCTGATCCAAGAAGTATATAGTATTTGTTTATATGAATATGAAACTATCCATGTGACCATATTTACTACACCAGAAGTCAGCCCATAAATGAAATGCTTTCTCAGTAGAGACTTGTTTTAGTCGCTGTAATCTTTCTCCGACTTCTTTAGGGGTAAAGCCAATACCATTAATTGTGAACCAGGCTTTGTCATACTCCCCACTTACAATATACTTTTCAAATAGCTCTTTTTTATTTGTATTTGCTAAAAGCCATTCGGGAATATCCTCGATTGGTTTGTATTTTGGATCTTTTTTAAAAAAGGAAAAACTTGACTTATCTTTATTATACCCGATCCATTCTTTGTGAAAGATTTCAAAGTAACAAGACTTTGGAACATTGCTCAAAATTATCAGTTTATCGTTAGAGGGAAATTGACCATCATAAATTTCATTTTCGTTTACACATGAAAGTGGTCTATTTGTATTGATTACCGATATATTACATTCTGGATTTTCTTGGTGGTTCTGATTTGCTTGTTGAAATTCTAAAAAATCCTGATTCCTTAACCCCATGAGTGCCGCACATTTTTCTAGTCTTTCGGTAACTATGCAATCCTCGCTGTTTACGAATTCGTTAAACAACAATCGCGAAAACAGTTGTTTCTCGTTTCTAGCAATTTCACTTGTTTGAAACCCAGCTCCATCTGTCATATCACCAAAACTAATTTTTCTATCTGAAAACCAGTGTTTAACCATTCCCACATGATAATGGTCTGCGTCATAACTATACATAAAAGGTATGAGAAACGGTGGATGAGCAAATGAGCCTGTATTTGTTTCTTCAATATAAAACCTAAACATGCTATATTCATCAATAATCGGAATTTCACCTTTATACAATGATTTAAGTTCCTTTCCTAAATTTAATTCATTTAATAATTCTTCCATTCTTCTTAATCTAAGTCGTTATCGTCAATTGGTCTAGGAGGATATTCATATAATGGTTTTTCATGCTGTGGACTAACCGGATCTCTGGTTGGATGCGGACCCTGAGTAGTTGCTGGATGTATTTGGTTCAAATGCTGGTCAGTACTCTGGGTTGGATATAAATTTTTAGGATCAGTAGCATGCTCTGGATAACGCTGTAATGGCCAATTGGTATGATGTATTGGGCCTTCCGGTAAGTCTACACCCTGTTCAGAAGCCAGTTTTTTAAATTCTCGCTCAATCGTTGAAAATGCATTCCTCAATTCTGTATTTGTCATCTGTCTATTATTACGCATATTTGCTTCGTATCGAGTAAAAGCATTTTCTTGTCCCGTGTTTCTTTTGTTTTCTTTGGCTTGTTCCCACAAGGCACGCCAGACCGGATTATCAAAAAGTGATTGCAATCCAAATCTCCCCTCTAAAGTGACACGCTCAAAAAGCTTACCATTTTTCAATGCATTAACTGTCTGCGCTCCCTGTTTGTAAATTCCAACCGCCATATTCGGGTTTGTCCTCGCACTTTCAGCCATCGCTCTTTGCCCAACCAGTGATAATCCAGCATAATAGAAATCCTGCCAATTCAACGGTTGTGGATTTGAGCCAGTAGCTTTTTGGTATATCTGAATAAAGGGTTGCTCAAACATCGTTAAACCTGAAATTACTTCATCGCCTGTTTCACTTAGACTTTTACCATTTCTTAATATCCCCTCGAAGCCTACCTGATCTACAACAGCAATTCCCCTTGCGGAAACGTTCAGAAAAGCAAAATTGAGCAATGCTGTAGACATTGTGGGGGTTGCGGTTCCTGCGAAAGCACCAAAGCCCGCTGATCCAAGTTTACCCAGCATAGCACCTTCTAAAACTGCCCAGCCAGTGTTTCTTGCAGTGTAGATCATAGCCTGCCAGGTACTCGTAATTCCTTCTGCATAAGTAACCGTGCCACCTATAATGCAAGTCATTTGGCATTTTGAAGTTAAAGAATACGCATCTTTACGTCCATAGGCATTTAACGTGGAGTAACCCACCCACTTTCTGAAAGGAGCTGCCAGACCTCCACAGAGTGCAGCACTTGCAGCCACTGCGACTGCCGCTAATAAAACCAATGCCGCACCTCCGGTAACAATGCCAGCTGCAGCTATCGCGGCAGCGATAACCACTGTCCAGCGGCAACAGAAATCGCCCAGCTGTTGTGTTGCAGTATCATCTTTAACTAAATAATAGAATTTATCTTTTGTCCCGTGGTTTGTTTGCGTCGGGTACATCTTTGCCGGAGCAAGACCTGATGAACATGTAAAATACATATCACTGGTCAATGCCACATAGCCGGTTTGTCCTGATTCACTCATACAGTCTAATTTTATAATGAACTTCGCCTCCAAATTTATCATTGATAGCTTCAGAAAAATTCACTTCCCCGTCAATAATAAAGCCACTCAATAGGTCTATATTATATTGTGCGTTATACAGATATACCGGTTTTAAAGCGTCAAAATCTGAAATCGGGAACCCACCATATAAATCTTTCAGATGATTCTCTGCCACTATATTCGGATATCCATCAACCTTGATAGTATAGATATTTTCCGCATCCGGACTTTTGTTCCCATCATATCCCAAGGCAAAAGGAATTAAACCTGACCTAAATAAATTAGGAATATTTTTTTTTATCCTTCCAAAAAAATCCCTGCCATAAATATTATTTAAATATATGTCAAAAAATTCCATAGCCTTTACCATTGCATCCACACCGCCAACCTTTTCAAAAGCTTCATCTTGGATTTTAAACAACTCAACCAATGAGGTATTGGCCTTATTGTATTCAATTGTCTCAGCCTTAACATCTTCCCATCGTTCCTTTATCTGTTCCAAATTTTTAACCCGCAGAAGAGTACCTTGCTTATCTACGGTAAAAGTGATTTCATTGAGAGCCTTTTGTAATTGGCTGACAACTTTATGAATTTCTATGTATCCCATATTATCCGCTTTGACCATACGGTGATCAAGCGTAATAAGTTCAAATGTATAATCGTGGGAGCCTATTTCTTTAAGTGTAAGCATCCATCTTAATTCCACTTCTGTTTCACTCATCATGCCATTTAAAAGCATATTGCTAGTAATGTTGACAAGGTATTTCTTAGTACTTAAGGTCTTAAAATTTATATATTCCATTCAGATAACCTTAATTAATAAATACGTTTCCACCACTCCAGGAACCTTCACCAGTAATTTCTATTTTTGCTCCGTTGACCTTAATTCCTGCCGTTGAAATTTCAAGACTGTTGTCACCAACTTTTAAGGTTAGCTTTTCCAGCGAACTTAAATCAATAACACCATCTTTTCCCATGGTAAGAACACTTTGACCGTTTCCAACATCTGTTTTGTGGATATCTCCAACAGTTACCGTATTTTTTTCACCAACTGAAACAGATTTATTCTTGGTAGCATTGGTGTTCGCATTCCCGGCACCATCAAATTTCATGTTCGCACCACCTTGATCTGTAAGGAAAACAGATCCTTCACCGTCATTCAATTCTAGCTTATTTCCACTTTTACTACTAAGACTTTTGATATTATTTCCTTCTCCTCCTCCGGCGCCAATCCCACCGTGATACATTCCTCCCATAACAAAAGGCCGATCAGGATGCAGATGGACATAATTGACAATTACCTGGTCACCAACTTCCGGAATTGACATAAATCCCCGGTTTTTTCCAACTTTATCGCTGCTTCCAGCATCTGGTGACATAACGCGGATAAACTCCGTGGTATCCTGGCCCTTTTGCCAGTCAAGCTGTACCTGTACTCTTCCTTGATTTTGTGGATCGGTATTGGATATTACTTTTGCAAACTGGGGCTCCGCTAATGGATTGATATATTCCGGTCTTGGAAGAAAGCCCGTATCGGAGGCAATTGCTTTAAATGATCCTTCATAATAGCCTCTGGCATCTACCTGATGAAGAGCTTCAATAACCATTAATTTCGTAAAAAAAGTAGTCTCATTGGAGTCCGGTTTTCGCATTTCTATATCCGTTATGCATCCTGGATAAAGAAATGGCAAACTTGTTTTCCCAGAGGTAACGAGTACCTCAGCGGCTTTGCTCCCTGCCGTACCTCTTTGGGAAGCATCAATATCCATAAAAGATATCGCTTTGATAGGGGCAACACGTAAAGAAGGTGTTTGAAAAGTGCGTTCTGAAATCTCATAAGCACGTTTTGCAATGTCTGAAGTATGTGTAATTTTTGAACTGCTTCCGATAAACTTTTCATCTTTACTACTATTGTAACCATAAAAAGTTGGTTTAACATGCTGTGCCTTCATTTTGATCTTTACATCACTTAAATTACTTCCATAAACCAATTTTATCGGTTTCTCCTGTGGTGGCAATTTGCCAAAATGAAGAATCTCTCCATCATAAAAAAACTGCTCACCATAAGCCTCGGCGATTCTTGACAGATAATTAAAATGTGTTTCCTCATATTGACAACTGTAAGAAATATTACCATGCTGAGAATCAACACGAAAATCAAATTTTCCTTGATCCAGGGCTTCTTTAATCACTTCATTTGCAACGCTGTTCAAACTTATCGGTTGCGAACCTCCAAAACTTTGTATATGTGGAGCTGCATCTAATAGGATCGTTGGACTATAGCCCTTAAAAACGATGTCTCCTAAACTGCCTTTTTCCTGACTAAATCCAATCTCTGTAATAACACCTACAAAATTTCTCTCAGGGCTTTGATCCACATCTTTATATTTAAAAACAACGGTGATTCTTTTCCCTAGAAAAGCCTGTGCGTTTTCAAGATTATGGTTTTCAGGATCCCCCAGTGCATCGTGGGCAAGAACCATTTCAAACTTATGATGGTTAGATGCCTTCTGTTTTAATCTAAAATGTTTAAAATGTCTGATTTGCTTACCTTCAACATGAATGTCAAGATTTATAACCCGATTAATACCTGCAATTGCGTTTTCCGGGATTGCATGGGCATTGAAAATTTTTGAAGTCGGTTGATTGCTCCAGATCTTTTTATTGGAAATTTCCGCCTCATTAGGAGTTATCGGCTTATTAAACATCTGGTTTCCTGAACTTATAGCATCTTGGGCTTTTAAAGCATCGCTTTTCAGGTTTTCAATATTTACATTTTTTTTGAATTCGTTTTCATAATTCATCTTATCCGAATACTTTCCGGTTTGGGAAAGATCCTTTTCTTCTTGAAACATGATAATAATTTTTTCGGTTGTGTTTAATTAAAATATAATCCTTTGGGTAGGATTCTTTGAGGACAACTGCAAACAAAAAGGTAGGCCCTGTTCCATTTACATTAATTTCACTTGCTTGTAATTGTAGCGAAAACTAGCGGGAATACCTCAACAAGAGGTGATTTGAAGATTAAATAAATGACTCATTAGCGGTTTTTAATAGGTTAATAATTAATGACTTGGTAAGCCAATATATAACTATAAAAATTTCTGACAAAATTTTATACCACATTTTTGAGAAATTGTCGTATTTCTACGACCGGAGATATAAGGATAGGATTATATGGAATTTTAGCTTTTAAATAGCTTATTTCTGATAGGCTTCAATACTCTTTTGGCGTCTTTCCTGATCTTTTTTGAAAGTTCTTGCAGTCCATAAAAAACCAATACCTAAAATGATCAGTGCATACGCTATCCATTTGCCAAATCTTTCTGCTAAGGTTACAATGACGGATCGCTCATAACTGGAAAAGCCTTCTGCGCCTGCGGGACCACGACGGTAGAATTTACGCCTGTTGATCCAATAACGTAAAGCCAGTCCGAGAATTAAAAAGCCAATGCCCATAACTAATAACGGTATCATATTCAGTGTTTCGGTTTCCATAAAAATACGAAAAAATTTTTTCTTCATAAGATATTACTAAGAAAAAATTGGGTTGTTTCAGTGTGAAACAACCCAATTTTCATTTCCTCAACCGGATAATCCTGCAATCCTGATTTAATCTATAATCTGAATCTTCCTCTTTTCCGTTCCGGTTTCCGGTTCTTTTTCTGATCTGAAAGACTTTTGTCTTGTTTATCTTTTTGCTGAGTGACTGGGTTTTCTTTTTCAAAATGTCCGACATGCTCCACAGTTTTTTCTTTTGGGTTATTTTTTTCATTACTGATCTCCTTTTTTTCAATTTTTGTTAGTTCGTTCTCCACTTTGTCAGCATAATAAAAAGCTGTCATTTCCACATCGATTAAGTTTCCCTTTCTTACAAGTATGGTAGGATCTTTTATGCCTTCCAGCATCGCTTTATAAAGCCATTCTACCGATAACTGAACCACAAAATCACGATCCGTGGTGTTTTCAAAACAATATTCTGTCGCATCATAATTAGTTCGGAAAGTGGGAAGTGATTTCAGGTCTTCAAGGGTGCATAATGTTATCCAATCACCGTAGGCTAAATACTTGTCACCTTTATCAAGTGTTCTCTTTAGATAGTCCATTGTCAGCAAATAATCGTTTTCTGAAATCGTCATCGTTAAGTTTTAATGAGAGAAAAATAAATGAGACAGCTTTGATCATTAAGCTGTCCCATTACATTAATTAATCAATACTGTTAAATTGAAAGCTCAATTGTCTTTCATTGCCAAAATTATCGAGTATCCAAATGTCAAATGATTGCTGGACATTGGATTGCGATGTGTAATAGAAGGTGATCTCCGAACTCTTGGCATCGGAAAGAAAGTATACTTTATTGGGTAGAAAGGCTTTTTTCCCTGTCTTCCCAATCTCATAGATCAGATTTCCATTTCCGTCATACTGAAAATACCGGAAGAAATATTGAACACCAGAAAAACTTCCTGTATTTTTGATTTTCATGGAAATTGCCTCCGTCTGGCCGACTGCAATTGCTTTGTTAACAGGAAGGACAACAACCTCAAATGGGAAGTTCTGCTGAATATCAAGATCATCATTTTTACAGGAAAATAATAAGCCAATACTCATTAATAAAATGAACCAGCTATACTGGAATTTTGTATCTAAGAATGTTTTCATATAGATAAAATTTAAAGGTTAAAACGAAGGCCAATACCCGCGGAAGGACGGAACTGATTAAAATTTGTTCCCCAAACGTATTTCGCTCTGGCCTGTAAGGATAGGATAATAAAATTGGTCAGATATGTCTCTAGGGTCAGCCTGCCTCCGGCACCGTACACAAAACTGCTTTCATTGTTGATTTGTGAACCATCCGCTAGCAATAGTTTGTTGTGATTGACCAACTGATAACCACCACTGGCTTCAACTGCTGAATTTAAATTCACAATTTTATTTGGTAAGCCTATAACATGGAAACTATATCCCCCCGATAATAAATAAGTTTCAATCGGAATGGGGTTTTCAGTATAGAATGTTGTCCTACGCTGATATTCTGCTGAAAAGAAATGATAGTTTCCTTTTTTGTGATTTTGTGTCAGCTCCAGATTCACAAAATAATTGTCCTTTGGCTGATCATTGGAAAACATGCCAGCAGTGACCTGTAAACCTTTTTGATAAGGTAGTAATCGTTGCGCCAAAATTGACGTAAATGGCAATAGAACCATTAAGAATATGCTTAATATCTTTTTCATATCGTTTTAAATAAGATTGTTATTTAATTTTTAGTGGTAGATCCTTTAATAGTACTGCACGGAGTAGATCCTCATTTTCAACTTCAAGTCGTTGATGCCTTCCACCATTCTTTTCAAAAAGCTCAATTACAAGTATTTTATCATGATCAAGTGTGAACTGATCCAGCAGATAAACTTCACGGCTCGTTTTGTTGTCCGGAACTTCGGCAATATCGCTGTAAGTCCGTACGATATTTAGTGGTTTCTCTTGAAATACAGTACGTTTTGCTACTTTTTTATCGACTATTTTAAAATTTATAAAGTCTATCTGATAGGAAACATTGGTTTTATTCTGAATCTGCGTATTAAAGTAATATTTCCCCTGGTATATGTAAATCCCTTTCAGACTAAAGAGAATTCCAAAACTTCTGGAAGCAATGTGCCTGATATTGTTCCGGTTTTTTTTATAGATAGCTTCCATGAGCTGATCGGGAACATAAGGAGAAAAACCCAGGTCTTCCAGATGTATATTGGCTCTGGAGTTTGATACGGATTTATCCATTGGATCAAGGTTATAGGTTAGGATCTCGGGATAAGAACTGTAAAAAACACTGAAGCTATAAAATTTTCCGTCATCCGTAATCACTGAGAAATTGGATTCATCTTCAAAATCTTTCACTGCTGCTTTGATCCGTAATACATTGTCCGCATCATCAGCTTTTCCCGCAGTGAGAAATTCACTTCCCAGATCAACATAACGGATCGCAGATGGAAAGATAAGGTGCGTTGTTTTATTATACGTTACAGTGATGTGATAAGGCTCAACGTGTTCTGAATCTAACTGATGATTTAATGAGTCTGTAATTGTTTGTGCATGCGAATAAACAAAACCAAGCATTGCACAAATCGTTATTAATATTTTTTTAATGATCGATTTCATTTCTATTTGATTTAAGAATTAGTATTATTTTTTTGAAACTAAAAAGACCTGATGACCTGCCTTTAACATTACTTTGGGTGTTCTTACTTTCTTTGAAAAATAGCCCGCAACTCCTTGAACCAGGCCACGGGAGAGGTCGCCCGCTATTTGCTGGCCTGCGGATCTGCTCATCATGATAGAAGTACCGGAAGACTGGCTCATGTTAGCAGCAATTTCATTGACGGCACTCATTTCAGCGGAATATGGCACGTTCAGCCCCAATTGACCGTCCAGATCATAAATATTGATTTCTACCGGGAAAATATTGCCGCTGGATTCTATTGAAGAAACCTTTAGGCTTAAACGTCCATTGTTGAATTTTGCTCCGGCAGTAACAATAGAACCGGAGGGAATAGTGAAATCAGGAGTCTTTGAATCTTCAAGAAGCCGCAATTTCACGGTTCCTTCACCAACAATGGTTGTGTTTTCATGAATGCATGCCCGAATACTATTCTTAACTTTGGTAGCCTGTTGGGTTACACCCACAGTGTAGAATCCACGGTTTCTTTCTCCGTTAATATTTTCCAAAAACTCCCGATCTGAAGGTTCACGATAAAGTGCAGAAACCACATTTGCACGCATAGGCGAAAAAGCAACAAAGGATGTTTTCTGACCTCCGGTATTTCTAATGGCTGTACTGTCTGACTTTTTTTGCTCACCACCATTATTTGGAAGATACTTGGACGCCATCTGGTAAGATTTTTCCATGAGCTGCAATTGGTCATTAACTGTCAAGGGAGCAGGATTCGCATCCCTTTCATCAAGTTGCCTTTTTAATCCTGCAATCTCTTTGCGAAGTTCATTTGATTCATAATTTTCATTACTGTTATAAAATGACCCTAAAGTCGCCTGTGCGTTGCGATAGGAGTTTAATGCCGGACTTTCGGCCTGATAGCTCTTTCCTGATGGATTATTTGTTGGATTCTCATTTAATCCTGAATTCGGATCGGCGGCCTGCATCGTACTGTCACTATTCCAATAATCGGAAAGTGATGTGAGCATATTCTTTTTTTGCTGGTTTTTCTCGTCCATCATTGCCTGCTCATAGGCTTTTTGTTTATCGGACTGCATACCTATTTCTGTTGCCTGTGGAACAGCACCATTGAGGCCCGAATCTTTGTTCTCATCCTTATCGGACGATGGTTTGAAAATCAGATATAGACAGACAAGGAAAACAATTCCCATTAGAAGATAGATCAATGGCTTTTTTAATTTTTCCAGCTTGGATTTGTCATTCCCACTGATTAAATCTTCAGATTTCTGGTCAGATTCTTCGACTAGAATACTGATTCTTTTATTCTCGTTATTTTCCATTATTCTCATTTTTTAAGTTAATTGATACACTGTCCTTGGCTATAAGACCGGACTTTTCTGTTTTTTCGACAGGATTCTCAATATGCCGGATGGCAACTTCCTGATCTGCTTCTCCCGTTTCGACACATACGTTTACCACAACAATAAGCGTTAAAATGGTGTACAACAGGAAAAAATAAATAGTATA
>NZ_JBBCQL010000146.1:0-11601 GCF_037149975.1 Chryseobacterium sp. VD8
ATACAGCTGGTAACTAACAAAGCGACCGACATTTATACTGATGTTGCTGATCTGCTGACAAGTGGTGAGCTGAATCTTGCAACTTCAGGAGATCGGAAAAGGCTTCTGTACAATATTGAAAATAACACCCGTCTGCTGAATGTCTATTTGATCAACGTAAAGATGACGATAAGGAGAGCCAAAAGAAAAGGATTCTGGAAATCTATCAATCCATTTCAGACGTATGTCAATACTGACAGGCATATTTTTCAGCAAATATTGAACAACGCAGGAACATTGGGACTATGAAAACTTTATCAAAAACTAAAGTCTGTTTCCTGATTCTGATTTTTTCAAATATACTTAAAGGTCAGCTTACTGGAGGGAATTATATCTGCTACTACCTTATTAACTCTGAAATTCAAAAAACAATGGATGAAAATGAGAAGCAGAAAGAAATGAGAAATAAGCAGCTGACCAATTTAAGTCTGGAATCAGCCAATAAGGAACAATGGAGCAAATACAGGGATGTGACTGAAAAAATTCGTGGAAGGCTTAACAACCTTTCGTTTGCAGTTCAGGCTATTCCGACATCGGTGAACATCGTCAGAGAAATTGATAAGATTTATGAGATACAGTCGAAAATTTATACTGAATTATCTGATGCCCCAATCTGGATTCCTGTCGCACTCAATGGTCAGTATGAGTTTATAAATAGTCTGCAGTTGTATATCAGGCTGATGGCAGGTATAGTTTTATCGTATGGGACGATAAACGAAATGGAAAAGGCCGAACGTAAAATTCTTCTGGATTTTGCTCAAAGTGAAATCAAGACTCTTCGGCAGCAGTCCTACTCTACCCTTCAGAAAATCATCAATGTCAAGAGAAAAATAAAACTGCGTAATAACCTGCTTCAAAATTGGGTGAACAGGGACAAGAAAATCATTCAGGATATCATTAACAATGCAAATCTTTATTAAAATGAAAACATTTCTAATTGTATTTTTTCTGCTTTTACTGAATAATGCAAAGTCACAAACCTATTATCAGCTCTATTATAATTTAGAACTGCAGGCTCAGGTAACGGCCAACCAGGCTGCAAGAGTAGCTTCTGAAAAGCTTTACCAAAATTCTTACGAGAAACAAAGAAAAGCTTACGATGATATCAAGGAAAAGGCTGTGCAGGTTGTGGTCATAAAAAATCACATATATAATCAGCTTCGTAATGTCAATTCAGCACTGAAGCAGGGAAAACAGCTTGAAGCCATATACTATGATTTTACCAAACTTATTGGAAACATGGAGAAAATGCTGGAGCTTTCAGCTCAAAAACCTCAGTATGCCGTATTGATTATGAATTATTATTCTAAGCTTTATCTGCATGCGATGAACTCATATGAAAATATAAGCGAATCGGTTCTCAATGAAGAAAATGATTTTCTTATGGACAGCTACGATCGGCAGAAAATTCTTTCAAAAATACAGCATGAGATAAAAATTATGAATGGCTGGACAGTTCACATTATCAATTACCTGAGGAATGCTGAAAAAAAACCATACTTCCGTCATATTGGTGTTTTCAACAGCTGGTATATACGGGACAAAGGTTTAATCCAAAATATTATTAATAATTATAACCAGAATTTAAACGGTTGGTAAAATTATAATCTATGAAAAACATACTATTAATACTATCATTTCTTCCCCTTTTATCTTTCGTAAAGGGACAGACCATAAAAAGAGTTAAGGACAAACACATTGTAGGTCAGGAGAAAAGGCAGGTCTTTTATCAATGGGGAGACTGGCAGCCTGAACCAAAATACTTTTTGGGCATACAGACTAATTATGCCTATGCCATGGTATGGGGCTGGCTGGCTCCAAGTCGAAACCGTGATTACAAAGGCGGAAATGACATCAGACCTTTAGGACTGGCGGGATTGCAAAACCAAAGATATGCAACAACCTTGGTACAGCAGGACAAAACAAGCGATATTCAGGAAGAAGCAAAGACAACATATGAAGAAAACCTGAAAGAATTCTATCATTATTCCAGTGCGACCTCAGGGGCTGATCCTCTTTATCTGCTTTATTATAAAGATGTACTGAACAGTCTGGATAATTTTGACACCGGATCTTCGGCATTATCTCAGTGGGGATTTACTTCTTCGAAAGCCTGGGAACGATTCAATAATTACGGCATCATCGGAGAATGCAGGCGAAAGATCAACGTCATTCAGGACAAATACAAATTTGCTAAAAGTGCAGATATGCCGAGAGGCAAAAGGATTCTTGCCTACCATGACTGCCTTATCGAATGGCGAAAAATGAAAAAATACCTAGCGTACTTAAACCAGCAGGGAGAGAACAGGTTTAGAGCCGAAGTTAAACTTGAAAGTTACAAAACAAAAAATCCCGGAAAGATTACAAAAGAACGGAGAGATGCAGAGATATTCATGGATGTAATGACGGGGCATTTATAGTTAAAAAAATTATGAAACGAAAAAAGATTTTAAAAAGCATTATGAAAATAATGCTTTTATTCATTCCGTGCTTTGCATTCTCACAGGATACACACAGTGATGAATATTACCAGAAAGCAATGGATTTTCTGCAGGGTGAGGGCGTATTGGAAGGCTGGTTTACTGAAAAGTTCCTACCGCTTTACGACAGCTTTATGACCGCAGAATATGGACAATTTATATTATTTGGACAGGCTGTAGCGGGTTTAGGCGCACTACTCTATCTGGGGAATATAGGATGGCAGATGATAGGCGGAGATCGTGAATGGGAAATAGTACCGATGCTAAAACCCTTCGCCATTGGACTGGTTATTGTGAATTGGGTATCATTTGTCGGTATTCTCCGTACTCCTCTAATCAAGCTTCAGGACGTCTCAGAGAGCAGCTTTGTTGAGAGTCAGCAGGAATTGAATTCTTTAAGATGGGTACGTTTTAAAAAACAGCAGCAGGTTGTAGACAGAATTGTTGAAGAGCAAGCTAAAGCACAAGCTGAAATCCAACAACAGGAAGCCGGAGACCAATCTTTAATAGAAGAAGGACTGGATATGGTTGGAGATGGATTAACAAGTCTTATGAGTCCTGTCTATGAACTTTATCTCAGATTACAGGTTGGTTTACAATTAGCCATATCGAGCGCGCTGGAATTGATTGGGTTATGGATACTTCGAATATGTGTCTATGGGATATTTTTTATCCAGCTGATATTTTCGACCATCTTAATTATTATCGGTCCTATACCGGTTGGGTTATCAGTTTTTCCTGCGTTTTCAAGTTTTCTTTCTCAATGGGTTTCCAGATTCATCAATGTCAATCTTTACGGATTTGTGGCATTTATTATTTTAAAAATCGGAACCCTCCTTCAGCTATTTGCCTTTGAGGCAGAAATTGAGAGATATGATCAGATTATCAATACAGACGGCAGTATAAAGAACATGGATTTGCTGCTTACCTATTCTAGCAGTGGGATCATGTCATTTGGATTGGTCATCGTCTGTTTTTTAATTACAGCCGTAGGAATATTATGTGTTCCTACCCTGGCCAATTATATCATTCCGTCGGGCGGTGGTAATACAGGAGCCATGAGTAAGATGAAAAAAGCAGGAATGGCAATAGCCACTAAAGGAGTTTCATTATTAAAAGGATAATTATGGCAGTTGTAAAAAACATTGAAAAAAAAATCAAGATCAATAAAGTAACTTCCATTGGCTGCATAATTTTATCAGTCATCGTCGTTATTGCAGGATTTGTTTTCTCATATAAACAGATAAAAGATGCAAGAAAATCCATCTATATTTTAGATAACGGGGTTCCTGTTTTAGTCAAGCAGACCGATTTGCTCCTAAACAGACCTGTTGAATATAAAGCTCAAGTCGATATGTTTCATTCTTTATTTTTCACACTTTCAGCAGATGACGATTATATAAAATCTCAGACACGAAAAGCATTGTATCTGATCGATGACAGTGGTATGAAGGAGTATATGAATCTGAAGGAAAAGGGATTTTACAACCAGATCATTTCTTCCAATAGTGTGATGACTATAAAAGCAGACAGCATTAAACTCGATGAGCAGAACTTAAAATTTATTTACTATGGCAAACAGACCATTAACCGAAAGACGCAGCTTATCGTCAGAAAATTGATCACTGAAGGTTTTTTGCAAGATCTTCCCCGATCTCCCAATAATCCTCATGGTGTTCTGATCGAAAAATGGAAAACATTAGATAACTCGGACATTTCCGTAAAAGAAAAATTTAGATAATGGAACAGCAAAATAAAATCATCAGTAAAAATCCATCAACCATATGGAAAAGTGTGGAACAATTTGCAGAACGTCAGCCGAAGAGAACATTTTATCTCATGTTTGGATTGATTTTTTTGTCCACCCTATTCTCAATTGGAAGCTTGATTTACATACAAAAAGTTTCCATTCCTGAATACGAAACGATGAAAAAGCAAAATGTCCTAAAGGATGCTGCTACCTCATTCAACTCGCCGTTTACAGAGACAGAAAAAATTCTGGGTATAAGAGAAGCGCTGAAAGAACTTGATTACTATCGGAAAAAAAAGATATTGAGTTCTTCCGATAGTTCGAGAATTAAATATCTCCTCGATAAATACAATATAAATAATTCAAGATGAAAAAACTCAATTTAAAACAACCTAAATATGTTCTTCCCCTCATCGCCCTGCCATTCGTTTTAATGATAGGGTATTTTTATGTTCAATTCACGGAAAACTCAGGAAAAGACAAAAATAAACTGGCTGAGAGTAAAGACATTTCCACCGATTTCGGAAAAGTTGGAGAACGCTCTGAAATTAAAGGAAAGGCCGACGCTTATGCTGATTTCTTTGATAAAAGAACCGATGGAAGAACCATGATTGACGGTTTCGGTGATGAGCATGAAAGTCTTGAAAAATTTGATGATGATCTTTCAGAGCGACAGAAAAGGCATATTGACAGTATGAATTATGTCAGAGAAAAAGAACGTCTGAATAATCTTTCCCGACAGGCCAATCGACAGTCCTACTATAACGCGATGGATGCTAAACAGTCGAAAGAACGTGAGGATGATCAGTACGACAGAAGTATGAAAATGTTAAAAATGCTCAATGGTGACAATAACGGGGTAAACAATTCAGGAAAAGCTGATACTCGGAGTGCTGAAAATTCCGACTGGAAAAAGGATCAGATGACCTTGATGAGAGAGCAGATGATGTTAATGGATAGTATCGAAAAAGCAAACAACCCTGAACTTAAAAATCAAGCCAAAGCCATTGAGAAAATGAAGAAAAATGAGAAAGAGATGGATTTTTTTCTCAATTCTACATTGGATGTAACAAAAGCCTCGAAAAGCACAGAATTCAATTCGATCTTCAGACAACGTGAAAATAACTTTATCAAAGCTGTGATCGACGAAAACATTAAGGGCTTTGCAGGAAGCAGAATAAGGATTCGCCTACTCGAAGATGTATACGTCGGAAATGCAAAAATATCGAAAGGTACTCCCCTTTACGCATTGATCAGTGGATTTTCACTGCAAAGGGTGAACCTTAACATCGTATCGGTAATGCATCAGAACGAGATTCTTCCTATCAGTCTCAATATCTATGATGTTGATGGCATGGAAGGATTGTATGTCCCAAGTTCGGCATTCCGTGAAATGACAAGATCTATGGGAGAAAACATTGTGCAAGGTCAAAATCTTTCCAGTGGTAGCGCTGATTTTTTTACCACGACGCTTAGCTCAGTATATCAATCCACCTCAAAAACAATATCGGACGTAATACGGAAAAACAAGGCAAAAATTAAATACAATTCTTTCGTTTACCTCATTGACAACAAAGAACTTGAAAAAAAGAAAAAGAACATTTATAAGAAAAACACCAATCCATAATCTATGAAAAATTTCATTATTATCCTTATGCTGATGCTTGTTTCTACGGAGACATCCGCTCAGAATACAGTACTATCGAGAGTATATAAAAATAATCTTCCCGAAATCTATATTACAGGTAATGTCAATCTTCATTTCAGGAGCCCCCAGCCTATTCAGTTTGTTGATTTAAGTACGAAACACCTTATAGGCGATCTTCCTACAGAAAATGTTGTAAGAATTAAAATACAACAGTTTGAAGAGGAAAGCCATTCCGCTACCGACAGTATTAGAATAAAAGAGGAAACTCCGATTTATTATTATGATAATCAGGAATTAGGAATTGTTACCATTGTCGGACAATCCTTTATGGCTCAGTACAAGCTGATCTATAAAGTTGACAGCAGTGCGACTATAATGACCAACATTGAAATTTTACCTGAAGACATGCAGGCTCTTGAATATCCGGATTACCAGATGTCCAGTGCCGAACTCAGAAAATATTCGGTGGAGATTATCAGAAAAAAAGAAGCAAATAAAATACGTAGAAACAGAGATTTGGGAATCGAATCGCAGCTTAATAATGTATACGCTTTTGGTGATTATGTATTTCTAGATATTAGTTTTAAAAACAATACAAATCTCATCTATGATATTGACAAACTTAAGTTTTCTATCGATGATAAAAAGGTTTACAAAGCCACGAATGTTCAGTCTATTGAGATAGAGCCTGTATTCCGTCTGTATGACTTAAAGACATTTAAAAAGTCTTACAGAAATATTTTCGTTTTTAAGAAATTCACTTATCCGAATAACAAGGTTCTAAACATCAGGCTGATCGAAAATCAAATCAGCGGCAGAACAATTAATCTGGAGATTAAATACTCAGATATTTTACAGGCTGACACTTTTTAATATTCATTTACATCTAAAGTATAGCAGACAGCTGGGAACTCCTGGCTGTCTGCTTTTTATATAATTCAATTTGAGAAACAATGCAGGAAAGTAAAGAACAACAAAAAATCTACGGATTCTTTCAGAAAGCAGTCTATATGCTGGTTTTGATTGAATGCAGCATTATCTTTTTTGGAGGTACTCAGATTCCGATACTTCCAAAGCTATTGAAATCATTTGCGAAAATGCCATTTCTATTTCCTCCGTACCATGCCAAACTTGCTGAACTTCTGTTAATCATACTAATTGCAATTGGTACAAAGCCAAAAAAAAATCAAGATATTAATATTACAAAATCAATCCTTTTACCAATAGTCGTTGGATTACTGATGATGTTTGGTTCATTGGCATTTATAGATGATACATTTAGAAAAGACATCCCGCAGTTTACTCCCTATTTTAATATCTATCAGGCTGTTTACGCATTACTTTCATTCGTAGGTGTTTTAATAACCCTTTTAGGTGCTGACAACATCAGCAAGATTATGAAAATCAAGCTTGGTAAAGACCGCTGGAACATTGAAGAAGAATCATTCGATCAAAACAAGGAATTAATTACGAATGACTTTTCAATCAACATCCCTTACTTATTTTATTATAACAAACGGATGAATCACGGATGGATTAATATCAATCCATTCAGAGGTACACTTGTAATAGGAACGCCCGGTAGTGGTAAATCTTTTGGAATTATTAATCCGGCGATCAGGCAATTGATTGGCAAAGGATTTTGTCTCTGTATTTATGATTATAAATTTCCAGATTTGGGAAAGATAGCGTACTATCATTATCAATTGAAAAGGCAACATGACGAGAGCTATAAGCACGAGTTTGCGGTAATTAATCTTAATGAAGTTGAAAGATCAAAAAGAGTCAATCCTTTAAGAAAAGAATATCTCGCTACATTAGCAGAAGCTCAGGAAATGGCGGAAGCAATGGTGTCTTCACTTCAAAAAGGTGGTGGGTCAGGAGGTGGAAGTGATCAGTTTTTCACCCAGTCAGCCATCAATTTTCTAGCATCATGCATCGCTTTTCTTGCAAAATATGAAGAGGGCAGATTTTCGACCTTACCGCATCTGCTTTCATTTATGAACCGTGGTTACGAGGAAATTTTCAATACTCTTTTCACCAATATAGAGCTGCATTCTCTATTATCAACTTTTAAATCGGCTTTTGATAACAGGGCTTTCGACCAGCTGGAAGGACAGATCGGAACACTTAAGATATTTCTATCCAGATTGGCAACGAAGGAAAGTTTCTGGGTATTTTCAGGTGATGATGTCAAACTTAAAATTTCTGACAGAAAAAACCCTACAATCATTGTCTTAGCGTCTGATCCCAATACACAGGATATTAATTCTGCATTATATTCTACCATATTAAATAGACTATTAAAACAGATTAATTCCAAAGGCAATTTACCAAGCGGAATTATTGCCGACGAGCTGCCGACTATTTATATACATAAGATAGATAATTTAATTGCTACTGCAAGAAGCAATAAAGTAGCTGTACTCCTTGGACTGCAGGAAATTCCCCAGTTCCGCCAATTTTATAAAAAAGAAGTTGCAGACACGATTACAGCAATCATCGGAAATATTCTCAGTGGCAGTGCTCGAGATAAAAGTACACTGGATTGGCTTGAAAAAGTATTTGGCAAAGTAAAACAAAAAAGCCAGTCTATGTCAATCAATAATAATCAAACGACCATTTCAATTCAGGAAAAGATGGATAACCTCATTCCTGCCGGTAAAATAGCAGGATTAAAAACGGGAGAAATGGTGGGTATTATCGCAGGTGATGAAAATAATCAAACTGAAGAATATAAAACTTCGGCCATACACGGCAGAATCAATCTTGATATGAAAAGTATCGAGGATGAGGAAGCTAACTATATTGAAATGCCCGTGTATTATAACTTTAAAGACAAGTCAGGAAAAAATGATAAAGAGAAAATCCTGATGTCGAACTTTCTACGAATCAACAGAGAAGTAGAGTTGATCATTAAGGACTTCAATCCGTAACTCTAACAACATAAAATTTAAAAAAAATGAAAAAAACAGTAATACTGATGCATTTGTTAATTTTTTCAAATTTCCTACCTCAATTTAATACGGCTTCCTATAAAGGAAAACTCAATACTATTCGATTGAACTCCTCTTTACAAAATCAATTCACCACCAGCTTTTTGTCTTACCATATTGCAGGGAAGTTGAATAAAAAATATTTTGAGAAGAGTAAAGATTCATTGAATAATGCAGCAAATGAAACTGAGCAAACAACTACTCCACAAGCCAATTCAATTAAAAAAGATGATGATATTCAAGCGACGTCGGAAGACGATTCATTGTCAGAGAATCATCCATCCGAAAAAAAATACAGAAATAAAAAACTTTCATTATTAGAATACGAAAAATACCCAACTGAAGAACTACAGATTATTTATATGCCTTTAGAAAAAATGAAGATCACCTCGAATTTCGGGCATCGCTTTCATCCCATCGATAAAATTGAAAAATTTCATGCCGGTGTTGACCTGCGGGCTAACAGCGATTATGTATTTGCAGTATTGGATGGAATCATTAGTGATACAGGTTACAGTAATGGTGCAGGAAATTACATCAAAGTACAGCACGGCGATTTTGAGACCATATATCTGCATCTGCAAAAAACTTTTTTTTCATTGGGCGACTTCGTCTATGCCGGTGATATTATCGCTATAAGTGGTAATAGCGGGAAAAGCACTGCACCGCATCTGCATTTTTCAGTGAAAGAAAGAGGAAAATATATAGATCCGGTTCATTTCTTAAATGACTTAATAAAAACAAACAACGCAATTTCAGATTACAATTATGGAAAATACTAGCACCTTACTTACAGATGAACTTAGAAAGTTCGGAATCATGAATCAGCAGGATCATTTTTCCGAGAAACTCTCAAAAAAAGAAATTGATGATTTTCTTAAAGGAGGAATTCTCATTGCCGAAAATGATAAAAACAGGCTCACTTTTAAAATAAATGACGATAAGCTTGATGTCAATGTTTATAATAAAGATATAGTCAATCACAAAGACCTTTCAACTGCCGAACTTTTTGAAATTTCTTCAAGCAATAGAAATCTTTACAAAGTGATGGCTGACTATGGAAACATCACTCATATTGGAACAGGGTACTTTAATAAGAACCCGGAAAACGAAATGACCACATTTGTTGAAATAGAAAACGAAAGGGGAAAAACAATCTTTTTCGGAAACAAGCTTGAAGATAGTCTTAAAGATTTTAAAGTTGGAGATAAAATTCAGATTATTCAGACCGGTGTTGAAAAAACGGTTCTTAAAATAGATGATGCTGATGAAAAGGAACTCGCAAAATTTGATAATGTTTTTATAATAAACCCGTTCAAAGAAAAAAATAAGCAGTTCCAGTCCAGGATTTTTGAATTGGATAAAAAAGACAATACGATAAAAGATGTGGATACAACAAAATACGAGCTCAAAAATGTTAACGGTCACAATATCTCAGAAAAACAGCTTCAGCAATTACGAAAAGGTAAAGAGCTTAAGTTAGATGATGAAACCACCATACAGATAAGTCCGGCATCAAAAAATGAGGCTAAATTGAGCGCAAGTTCAAAATCACTCCTGATACTATCCCTTGCGACGGATGGCGGTCTTAGTTTCTTGATCATAAAAGGCATTCAGAAGCTTGCTAGAATGCAGGAAGAAAATCAACTACAAAAAGAAAGTATAAGATATCAGGTCGAGCTTCAAAAACTAAAAGCACACCTGAAATCGAAATCAGAGCAATATCCTGATAATAAAAATATCATAACTGACCTTAATATTGTCAGCAAAGAAATCTCTGCTTCTCAATCCTCTTTAAATGAAAATACTAATAAGGAAAAAGAAAAGAGCAATATTAATCTTCAGGTTAACGATCCAGATATGTATCAAGATGCTAATCAAAAGAAAGAGGAAGAGAAACGAGATGCAGAAGAAGCATCAAGGTCAACATCTCATTCCAGAGGACGGTAATAATGATAATTATCATGCTCCTAAGCTTAGAAACGCTAAAGATATTTCAGGGAAAAATCAGTGAAAATGGAAATCTCTACTTTTTAGGATTCAGAAAGAATAGCTGGACTATTATTTACAGAGATGGCTCATCACTAGAGACAAAGTCTTTTTACCAGATTATAAATCATTTTGGTGATTTGATCATCCATAATATATACTGTTTCAGATACATTTTGGAAGCAATGCTTTTTTTACAAAATAAACATTGTGATTATCTAAGGAATTCGCTAATTATCATTACCGCGTCAAAAAATAAAAAAGAAATAAAATCCTTTTTATTTAGACGATACATTCAGAAAAATCTTGTCGTACCAAAGATTCATTTATTTCATTCACTGCGAAATTTTGAATTAACTGTACTCTATCTTGAACTTTTAGATAAAGGAGTTGTCTCTGAAACCATTCAGCTAAAAGGTCAAAATTATCTAAAGATAAAGTATAAATCAATTCAGATTATACTTGATACAGAACAGCAGACGAAAAGTAAAATTTTGTTTCTGTTAGGTATAAATGATAAGATCTTTAAAATTCGCAATTATGATCTATCACATTTAATGAGTGATAGAAATCTCTATTGGTAACCTCACATCCAAATATATAGCAATAATGAAAAGCGATGACGCATTAAAATCAGAAGTTGAGATTATATCTGAATACTTTAGAAATACAAACAACAGTATTTGGTTAAAAGAAGGG
>NZ_JBBCQL010000147.1:0-11552 GCF_037149975.1 Chryseobacterium sp. VD8
CAGAAAGATTAATAAAAGATTTACATATTTTTCTGAAAAATTTTTCTTCATCCCATTTGAGCAGGGCATAATTATACACAAGATGTTTTGATAAAGTCATGAAATTCTTTGCTGTTTTAATGATTTCATAAGTACTCAAAGGATGATCTGCCGCAGGATAAAAGCATTCTCCGGAATATTCTCCAATACTGTTGAGCGAAAAAAAATCATTTTTTCCTGAAACTAAAAGACCTACGAGAGACTTTCCCTGATAAGGATAAATTGTCTTAGCAAAAACATGCATGAATATACTCACCCAGCTGATTCCTTTTTTCTGAATGATATTCTGAATTTCAGCAAAGTTTTGAATTGTAAAAGCGTGGAAATATGATTGCCCTTTTTTTGAATAGTCATCCAAAGGTGTATAATACTTATCTTTAACTAAACTTTTTATTTTATCATCATAATTTAAATCATTAAAACACTTGTAATCAATCTCTTTAATTACTGTATCATCGTATTCATAAAGAATATTCATCCAATATTTTTGATCCGATTCCAACGTCTTAAATAATTTACTATTTCTTTTCACAGCATACTGACCAAAATCAAAAACTTCTGTAACTTCTGCCCCTCCGTAATAATCAATCAGATCATTTTTAATTTTCTGCAGACCATTTGCATCACAGATCATATGGTGTGCAAATATTTTGAAAATAAGCATTTCTTTATGTCTGAAAATATGAAAATACATTAAAGGAGCGTCGTAAATGCTTAATGATTGATTTTCGATGCGTATCGGATGAAAATATTCATTGGGATTTTTTGTTTCAGATTCCTCCGGTAATATTCTAAAATAATCGATATTATTTTGCGGCAATTCTTTCAAATAGATTATATCATTTTCCAGTACAAATCTGCAATTCAGAAGTGTATATTTTTGATGCAGTTTCCTTATTGCGCTATTAATTTTATTTAAATCTATTCTTCTAAAATTGATATCAACTTCCAGAAAAATATTTCCCTGAGTTCGATACCTGTAAAAATCCTTAATCTGTCGGATAAAAGGATAATGATATTTAATTTCCATGGTTTTATAAAATTAAGCGGGTGTAACCAAAAAAACTGATAAAAACCGTTTTAGCATATATTCATAGAAATCTTCCCAGTATGACTGCTGATCTCTTCCGTTTTTGACAGAACTTTTCTCCACCAATTCAACGCCTGAAAATACTTTGGGTAAAGAAAGGAACTGTGTAAAAAACCGTCTTTCGTACATAAGGTATAACGGAAGTATTTTAGGCTCTGCAAATGCTATATACTTAGGAATTAAAGCAATTGCTTTTTCTTTACTGTAAGAGGTATAAGTATATTGACTGTTAAACACGGAAACAAATGGATTACACTGAAGTTTTACATCCAGAAATTTATCTTTCGGCAAACTGAGAATTCTGTTGGTTTCCAACAAGTGGTTTTCTTCAAATTCCAGCAATTGCTCTTTACTTATCGCGTAAATATCATTTATTTGGATATGTTTCTCTATTTTTCTGATCTCTTCCTGTATTTCCACATGAGATAGATTATTATTAATCCATGCAGTCGTAAGTTCGTTAGACAGTAACTTCATGAGTATTGTATTTTTTGATTATTCTGTTGTAATATTCCGGGAATTCCTGCCAAAGGGTTTCTGCAACAATACACATATTGTGGGCCTCTTTTTTATGATCTCCAATGAGGTGTATAAACAGTGTATTTTGTCTGTCATGAAAATCCAGTAAACTATTAAAATTATCCAAGGGTGTTTTAGGCATCGGCAACAATGTCTTTATTTCTCGTTTCTGATGGTGTGCAAAACACGAAAATAAATACTGCTCAAAAATACACGGGAAACATATATTCTCACCCTGAAGATCATTCAGGATATGTAAATTTTTATCTACAAACTGAAATGATTCTCTGCAAAAATTCTTAAAAAAATCCAGATCGTTTCCTCCTATAATTCCTGCATTGTACTGGGAACCGTCTTTTAACATTTCTGAATCTGTATTTAAAAATTCAGGGAAAAATGAAAGCTGTCTTTTTAATTTTCGCAGGTTGTATTTGTGATGTCCGTTATCCATTTCAAAAGACTGGGCAACCAAAGGAACATTATGGAAATCTGCAAGTGATTTGCAAATAAAAGCGTCATTATCAACATGAAAAAAAGGTTCATCTTGTAACGAATACGTATAAATTTTCCCTAATGCCCAAACATGATTGTATTCTCCGTACCTTTCGGTAAGATCATCAAGACAGACATGAACTTTGGTATAAGGAAGTTCCAATAGATCTATCAGAAGGTTTTTTCCAACTTTGTCGGTATATAATTCTACATTTTCGTAAAACTTTTTTGCTCTTAAAACACTCAGAGCAAAAGTCATGTACTTATTAAGGTTTAATTTAATAAATTCTCTCTGATTTCTTGTGGATAAATCAGGATGTGACCAGTAACTTTGTATTATTTTCATAGGATAGTTTTTCAAAATCGATTATTTCGTCGCAAAATTCATGAAGATTATTTCTGTGGGAAATGATCAAAATAATTGCATTGGGTAATTTTTCTCTGATATTTTTAAGAATAATTCTTTCCAAACCAACATCCAGCGATGCTGTAGCTTCATCGAAGATGATGATTTCGGGCTGTTTGTAAAATACTCTCGCAATGGCTATTCTCTGCTTTTCTCCGTCAGATAGAGTACTTCCGCTAAAAGTGATCGTTGTATTTTCATGATCTTCCAGACGATCAATAACATCGGAAAGACAGATAATCCTGATAATTTCACGAAATTCCATGATGTTTTCTTTTTCTGCTCCGTATTTAATGTTATTAATTACCGTATCATGAAAAAGCTGATTTTCCTTTTCAATCAGACCAATAAGAGAGGTGAGATTTTTAACCTTATCAATAGAAATATTATTGATATTGATGTGTCCCGAATCCGGATTGATAAAATTCATGATGAGATTGACCATTGTGCTTTTCCCGATTCCGCTTTTACCTTTTATTCCATATGTTTTCCCACTGTTAAAAATGTATGAAAAGTCTTTCAATATATATTTTTCATGATATTTAACCGTTATATTTTTTAATGTAATCGTTGAAACTTCAAGCACTTTTTCTTTTAAATCATCCGTATTTTCTTCTTTGGTAATGTTATCGTAGATTCTTTTCATTGAAACTTTTGACTGAAAAAATTCGTTGGCTCCCGCTGCAAGCCCGATAATAGGTGCGTAAATCCTGTTTAGGTATTGTATAAAAGCGATAAGGGTACCTATTGTCATTAAATCGGAGTATACAAGCTTTCCTCCGTACAAAAGAATGATAAGCGGACCAATGGCAATTAAGAAGGTTGTAATATTTGAGCTTATCCCGTTCCAGTATGTATTTTCAACTGCATTTTCGCGCCATGTATTGTGATAATTATTGAGGGTTTCTATTTCTTCGGAGAGAACATTGTTACTTTTAAGAACCCGTATGTTTCTTATTCTTTCTAAGAAATAATTATAGATATTTCCTTCGATGTCTACTAATTTCAGATACGTTTTTTTAATTTTTCCTTTCAAGGCAAATGTATTGATGATCAAAAAAGGTAAAACCACTAAACTTACCAAAGTAAGACTTACGTTAAAATAAAACATAACTCCCAGAACTCCGATCACCACCATACTGTTGTTGATATAATTAAGCAATGTCGAAGAAAAAAAGTTCTGTACTTTATCCACATCATTGGTTAAAAGATATATCAGTTCGCCTGTTTTACTTTCTTTGAAAAATGACGTATCTTTTTTTAGCAAATTTTTATATAAAACTCTTCGGATATCTGCAATGATCTTTCGGCTTACATTTACATATAAGATCCCGGAGTAAAATGAAAAACCTATTCTTATAATATAACATCCCAAAAGCAGCAGAACGATTTTTACGAGATCTTCATAAGTTCCCTGAGGAATGGTTTTATCTATGATAATTTTCAGAGCATAAGGAGTTACCAGTGACAAAGCATTGGTAATAACAAACAATACAATAAGCAAAATATAGTGCCTGATATATTTTTTAATGATATAAAAATAAAATCTGAACATTTAGTTTTCTAATATTTCTTCTATTTTATCGCACAAAATTTTATGCGGAATTTTGTTAGGAAAAAGTGATACCTCATCAAAATTTCTGATTGTAAGAATGTCTTTTTTTTCGGCAAGAAATGCCTCTCCATTTTTAGTAATGTAAGAAAGGCAGTTTACATATTTAAAATTCCACCACAGCAAGGGATGATAATCATTAACATAGGTTTGTTTCCCTGTATAGACGATGCATTTTTTTCTTTCTTTTTCGAGGATGTTGTGCAGATAATAATTAATGCCGTTGAATAAATGTGCAAGACCTGTACAAGGCGACAACAGTCCGTCTACATAATCTGATGCCATTAAAGACATTTCTTTTCTTATCCCAAGTTTTCCCGGAAAAATAATTTTATTGAAAATATCAGGCTTTAAATCTTTTTTCAAAATATTCTTCAGGTCGTTACTTTGGCTGAACAATAGTATTTTATATTTTTTCTCTTTTACAAGCCATTGTATGATTTGCAGAAAGACTTTTTGATCTATTATTTTTTCAGCTTGGGATGCCTCATTAATTAAAGCAAATATTTTATCTTCTTTTTCTATTCCGTGGGATTCAAGCCAAAGATCTGCATCATTTATTTCTTCATTTTTTATTTCAATCTTATTATAGTGTTTTTTGTTGTACAAAAGCTGCCTTTTGAGATCATCAAGCATAAAATATTTTCCGAAAGCAACAGAATGAAAGCTCTTATTTTTCTCATGATCTACCGGAAATGTATAGGTTAAAACCGGTTGAGAGTTATTCTCAATTTTGTTTTTAACATTATAATACAACAGAAATTCTACAATAACGAGATCATATTCCTTAAAATCTATACTATAAACAGAAGAATTAAGCAGTCTTACATTTTCGGGAAAAGATGACGAATAGATCCTTTTAATATGATGATAATTCCTGACACTGGTAACATAAACATCAATCTTTTTAGAAGGCTGTTTTTCGTTAAGAACAAACAGCTTATAGTTAAGATCATAATACCAAAAGCAACTGTCTCCGATGAAGAAATTCTGATTGAAATCGCATACAATACAGATCTTTTCAGACTTTGTTATATTTATTTCATATTGCTCACTTTCAGCCGGAAGAATATTAAGTGTCAAAAAATTCTTAAGTTTTTCATTAATTGATTTGATGTCAAACTGTAATTTTTGTTGTTTGATATATTCTGCAATACCTGGAAAACTTAAATTAGGATTGCTTTTATTGTTAAAGAAATAAACATTTTCAAAAGATCTGCCTTCCTTCTGACTGTTAAAAAAGTCGGCTTCTGAATGATAATGAGCGATCACGACATCATATTCATCTGTTTCATTTTTATTAAAATCATTTTTAAATGATACATTCTTCATCAATTCTTTCGGCAAAAACAAATTCTTTACTTTTTGATCCCGGTCTGCAAAAATTATTTCTTCATGATGAAAAATCGTAAGTACAGCGATGAGCTGACGGATAACATCAGGATCCCATTCATCTTCTTTAAAAAGACAATGGTGATCCAGAAGTATTAATATTTGCTTTTTCATGATTCAAGAAGTTTGTTTTAATTAGGTCTTATCAAAACAGATCCTGAGCTTCCAACGGAGCTTATCTGTACCGTAAAAGACTTTTCATACCCAGCCAGTGAAATCTCTTTTTTAGATTCTCCGGAGAGCTCAATACTTTTTATCAGTTCTTTATTTTTTTTGAAAAATTCCAACTTCACGGACTGATCTTTTAAATAATGTTCTATCACGAAGTTTTTGCTTTGAGACTGGCACGGAATATCAAATTTCACTTTTTTATGCAGCTTTACGAATTTCATTCTGATTCCGCATTCCGAGATTTCATTTTCCCATTCTTTCTGATAAAAAAATGATGTTGTTGTAAGACATAACATCATTAGTACTGTAAAAACTGTTAATTTTTTCATTTGTTTAATCTATTTTGTTGTTCGGCATTGCTGTTATCAAATGATTCTCTTTGAGTATTTTTTTTACCTGCATTGAAGTTGTAAGTAAGTCCCAAAGAATAAAATCTTGTAGGAAGTCTGTTAACAATACTCCTTGTGAAATCATTTTCATCAATATTTATTTTAATCTTTCTCAGCCGGAAAGGATCTACTGCATCAAAGCTTAGTGACAAGGCGTCTTTAAAGAAAGATTTTCTTAATGTAAAATTCAGACTTTGCTGGCTGTCCAGAAAATATTTGTTCCATAACGATTTGCCTTTATAATCGTAGTTGATATCCAAATAATATTTGTGTGGAAGCGTCAATTTTGCAGACAATGAATAGTATGGACAAAACACATTTATCTTTTCGCTGTCAAAAGTTACCTGTTTATAACTGTTGCTTGTAAAAATATTCAGTTTAAACCATTTTGTAATATCGACCGGAATAAAAACATTCCAGTACATTTCGTTTTCCTTATTCAGGTTTGCATAGGTTTTGTAAGTAATATTCTCAAGATTATCCAGATAATATACTTCGCTGATCATACCTTTTGTTGTATTGAATCCTGCTTCGAAAGAGTATTTATCTTTCAGCAAATAAGACACCTTAAAATTGTTCTGGAAAAATGGCATTAATGAAGGGTTTCCTACATTAATAAATCTTGTATCTTCTATATCTTTAAAAGGATTCAGCAACTGGAAAGATGGTCTTGTTATTTTTCTGTTGTAAGAAAAGTTGATATTTCCTTTTCCCAGATCTTTCTGTAAAAATACTGACGGAAAAAAATTCCACCTGTCTGCATCAATCTGATATTGCGAGAAAGAATCTTCTCCATGATATGCAGTACGTTCAACCCTGCCTCCAATATTAAATGAAACGGAACCTATTTTACTCTGATAACTGCTGTAAAAAGATAATATATCTTCTTTGTATCTGTAATCCGAGCTTTGATAAGTCTGCGAATAATCTATTTCATTTTTACTTAAAGAAGAGATAAACTTTGTTCCCAGTCTCAATTTATTATTTTGATTAAAGACATAATAAAGATCTGCATAACCAATGTGCATATCAATAGAAAGAGGATTTTGTATTTGGAGAAAATCCGGAGCTCTTCTTTGTGAATCATCATTCAGATAAAAAAACGAATCTACATTGGAAGCATAATTATTAAAATAGCCAATATAATTATATCCTGTCTCCAGTTTACTTCCTAAAGAATCGATCTTGTATTTGTAGCTTATATTTAATAAATGATTTTCTAATCTAATTTTTTTTGAATTATTAATAAAGTCTAAAGAGTCTCTCGTGTTTCTGAAATATTCCAGATTGGTTTTTCCTGTAGATTTTATATTATTTACAGAAAAAGTATAATCGGCAGTCAGAATATGCCTGGATGTAATCTCGTAATCAATTCCTGCTTTTAATTCGTTATATCTAGGAGATTCTACATATTTTTCTTTCTGAATGGTCGAAAAGTTGGACTGGGTATATTTCTGAATTTCATCATTATCAGAATAGCTTTTACCTGTATAATTATTGTATCCTAAGAAATAATTTACTTTATTCGTTTTGTAATTGAGCCCGAATCCGGAAGAAAAGCTCGTATATCTGTGTTGCTGAATATTTTCATAGATATATCCACTCAGTCCGTAGTTATAATTTTTCTTTAAGATAATATTAATGACTGCATTTTTTTCGTCCCCTTCATATTCTGATCCCGTTTCTGAAGTAAATTCTATTTTTTCAATGGACACAGAAGAAATAGACTTCAGATAATTCTGAAGCTGCGCTCCGGACATTCTTATTTTTTTTCCATTAACATACACCGAGACTCCTTGCTGACCACGATACTGTATTCCATTGGCGATATTTGCGTTAACTCCGGGAACAATATTCATCAATGTATATCCATTATCTCCGGATTTGTATATAGATCTGGAGATATTAATTGTGGTTTTATTAAGTTCTCTTGTGATTAATTTTGGAGCCGCGATTATCACAACGCCTTCAATTACACTTTCTTTTTCAGAGCTTAGTGTGAAATCCTGTTTAATATTTTTATCTACGAAAATATTTCTAAATTTTTCTTTATTCGGATATAATAGCTGAAGAATATATCCTCCTTTCGGAACATTTCTGAAGAGATATTTCCCATCCTTTTCGGTAAAAGAATTGGCAACTATAGCTGAGTCTTTTTCGGCTCGAAGCAACACCTGTATATCTCTTACAGGTAAAGAATTACCAGATACCGTTCCTTCTACAGAATATTGTGCATGAAGAAATATCCCTAAAAAAAGAAAATAAAAATTATATGTATTAAACAGTTTTTTCATTTGTATGTTTCATTACTGCTGCAGTAATTTTTCCGATAGATTCAAAAAAGGAAATATCAAGCTCATCATCTTCAAATTCAATATCAAACTCTTCTTCAAGATAGGTAATAAACTGTAATGTAAGCATTGATTCTGAAGGTAAAGTCTGTATTTTTTCCTCGGTGGTCATCTCACTAAAAATGCTGTTTTGGGAGGTAATCGTATCCAAAATAGCAACAATTCTTTGTTCTGTACTTATCATAGTTCTAAGTTTTTATAACAATATTTTACCGCTAAGGTATATCTGGGTGTTTTACAGATTCTGGAAGGCAATCCTCCTTTGTGTTCTATATCTCCGTTAAAAATCACGAATCTTCCTGGTTTTGGAAGTACACAGAATTGTGAATCTCCTTCTGCATAGAAAATGGTTTCTCCGTCATAATTTTTCTCCCAATACTCATTGATGTAATAAAGTATGGTAATATCTCCTCTGTCTTTCGGGCAATCTCTGTGAGGAAATTCTACGTCTCCGTAAAGAGACAGATTGATGTAGGCTCTGAAAAGTTTGTAATCCTCTGAATCCTTGACAAACTGATTAAGAAGTTCTTTGGATTTTTTTCCTAAAAATGTATTGTTCTCAAATTTTTCTGTATCAAAATTCACAACATACTTCGGGAACTGATCTGCATGATTACTTTTTTCCGTTCTGGCATAGCTCAGCGAACTTGCAAACTTATAAAATGACTCTACTTCTGTCTGTGTAAGAACATCATCCACAATGTAGACATTTTTATCTTCTACGGTTTCCTGTCTCAGTTTCATAAGTTTCTTATTTTAAAGTTGGTCATTCCGGTTGCGATAATATTATTGATGAACTTCTTATTGTTTTTATTGTCAGATTTTGCAAAAAACTGTTTAACGTTCTCATAATTGGTTTCATTCATGAAATTTCCTGTGTATGCGAGTGAAGTTTCCAGATTGATTACAAAATGAAAAGTATCACTTGGTACATACATCATTTCTCCCGGATTCTGAACTACCATTAATGGTTTTATATTGCTATTCAGTAAGTTTTCAATATTTTCAATACCGAATTTTTCTTTTTCTTTTTTAATAATGGAATTATATGCTTTTGGATAAATAAACCATAGTTTCTTACCTTTCAATAGAAGAAGCCAAGAATTAAACTTCCAGACATCGGTATGAATATTTGTGAATGTATTTTTATTTCCGTAATAAAGCCATGTAAGTTCTTTTTTTTCTTTTTCAGTAGGATAAGATTTGTACCAACACTCAAAAATCTGTGGAGCATGTATTTTAAAATCGATGCTTTTCATATTTAATCTTAAGTAGTATGCAGTGCTGCCACTCTCGAAATAGCTTTTAAAGCTCATTTTACTGGCTTCCTTCTCTTCAGTAGATTCGAATTCCCAGTCTTTTGAATGAAAAGTTTTCTCCAGTTCGTCAAAATCAATACTTTCATACAGGTTTTTAAATCTTGATTTCAAAAGTACCGGAACTTCCGGATACCCATATTTTGCTTTGAAATCTTTTGCCGTAAGATCAGAAAAATCATTAATCTCTATCGAAGGAAGTTTGTCTTTTATCTGATCAAAAACTTTATTATAATCCATGGTGTTTATTGTTTAAAATAATGTTGAATTTGTTTTATTATTACCGTATCATTTTTATCATTCTTTATATCAATCACCGGCTTATCAAGATTTTCGGAGTAGAAAGACAGTTTTTCATCATATTCTTTGTCTGTAAGTCTGGTTTTTATAGTAATCCCCTTTTCATGTCTTATAATCCACGGAGTAAGGCAGTAGAACAGTACATCACAATAATTAAAAGATTTCACGGCATCAACCGTTCTCTTTATAAAATCTATTGTATCATCGGGACTGATTGTACATATAATTGCATCGGGATAAAAAGCATTTGTATAAATAAGTTTTTCCGGTAATTTATTAACATATACAGGATGTTTGGGCAAAATTCCGCTTTGAATTCCCGTAATGATTATATCCGGGTTTTTCTTTTGCTTTGAATAATTTTTTAATCCGTTAATGATATGATACCATTCTTCAGCTTCAACTTTTACAGAACTTTTGTGCCCGAAAGGGAAAACAGAATCTGCACCTAAAACACAGCCTTGCGGTTCTGTCGAGATAAAGGAAACTTTATAATTGCTTTTTTCCAGAACTTTTTTAATTTTTAGCTGGGTAGTAAATTTTCCCTGTTTACTGTTGGTTCCTATAACACAAATTGAAGGGATCGTTGTTTCGAATGAAGAAGAAATGTTCATGTAAATATCTTTCTTCATTTGGCGGTCAATATGCGTTAAAAAAATCTCTCCTTTGTAATGGATTTTTTCATTTTTAATAATATTTTTAATGATCGATTTTACTGAAGCATCCCAGAGAATAAAATTTTTATTTCTCCTGAGACATTCAGTAATTAGCTTTAATCCGAATAATGTGTTGATCTCATCTTTCAGATCATTAAAATATCCTACAACCAAAGTATCAAATAAGAGAAAATCCTCATCTTCAAGTTTCTTTGTTAAGGGAATCCCATTTGTATTTTTTTCTTTATGAATGATGTTTCTTGGTGTGTCTATGATTAAAGAAATGTCATATTCAGACTGTTCTTTATTTTCGATAATCGATTGTATTTCTTTTTCATCAAAAGGAAAAAGAGCCAGCTTTCTGAAGTTTTGAGATGGTTTTAAAACTTTTGTAAGAGCTGTAATATCTTCTTTAATGTATTCTCTGATATTTATGATATTCCGACTGATTTCAGTATCATGTTTTGTAAGGCTGAAAATACTAGTATCAGAATTTTCTTCAAGCCACTTTTTAAGATCCGGAATAGTTTTCCATTCTTCGTTCCTATACGCATTGCTTACAATGCCTGTAATATGTGCTGTTGCAAGACTGGTTCCTACACTGAAAGCAAAAGAACGATTGGGAACGGCAACTCTCTGAAAGCCCCCCTTTGCAATAATATCGTAATTGTCATTCAGTACTTTGAAACTTTGTTTCTCTTTAATATAACCTGTTCCTACAGAAAATGTCTGTGTAAAATTAGCAGGAAAACACTGTTTTGAAGCATCATAATAATTGGCAGCAAAAACGGGAATTCCTTTTTCATAGGATCTGTTGAT
>NZ_JBBCQL010000148.1:0-11506 GCF_037149975.1 Chryseobacterium sp. VD8
CCGATTGCAGCCAGTTGGAAAAATATTTTTTTTGAAACTTTAATGCTGTCTTTTTTAAAAACACGGATGTATACGAAAAGGCAGATCGCCGCAAACAGCATTCTGTAAAAAACCAGAATATCTGCATTTGCATGAATCAGCTTTCCCAAGATTGCCGTAAATCCCCACAAAAACACTATCAAATGCAATCTGAAAAGAGCCAATTTATGCATACCCTACCTTCTTATACTATTTTTTGCAAAAATACAAATAGGTTTTACATTTCGTGTAATAATTTTTCAGTAAAACTTTTTGATTTTGTAATAAAATTTAAACCATAAATCATTGTAAGAGAAAAAGGTTTGCGGTTTCTATTTAACATAAAATAAAAAAACCCTGAAAATTTATTCAACTTTCAGGGCCTTCAAATAATAAACTATTAAAAAAATAAACTAGGAACTTAGAGGAAGTAAAGATTTCACTCTCACTTTCTCTATTGTAAAGTTAGCAAATTACGAACCATAAAAAATATATTTTTTGTTAAATATTTCATAAAATTCTGAAAACCAATTTATTAAACATTTGTTTACATCCATTTTCATTCCATGTAAAAAATAGTATCTTTAAACGGAAAAAATTGAAATTTTTATGGACATTGAATTCAACAAAAGAGATGATCAGAACAGATTAAAATTATCCGAAATCAATCGCTTATTGACAGAAATTAAAAAGGGAGGTGGTGAAAAGAGGCTGCAGAAGCTTCGTGAAGAGGGAAAAATGACGGCAAGAGAAAGAATTGACTATCTTCTTGATAAGGATTCTGATTCCATAGAAATTGGCGCTTTTGCCGGATATGAAATGTACGAGGAGCACGGAGGCTGCCCAAGCGGGGGTGTTGTTGTGGTGATGGGGTATGTTTCTAAAAGACAATGCATCATTGTGGCAAATGATGCTTCTGTAAAAGCAGGAGCATGGTTTCCGATCACGGGTAAGAAAAATCTGAGAGCTCAGGAAATTGCCATGGAAAACAGACTTCCGATTATTTATCTGGTGGATTCTGCGGGAGTTTATTTACCGATGCAGGATGAGATTTTCCCTGATAAGGAGATGTTCGGAAGAATTTTCAGAAATAATGCTAAAATGAGTGCTGCAGGAATTATTCAGATTTCTGCTGTAATGGGAAGCTGTGTTGCAGGTGGTGCTTATCTTCCGATTATGAGTGATGAAGCGATGATTGTGGAGGGAACGGGTTCTATTTTCCTTGCCGGAAGTTATCTGGTAAAAGCGGCAATCGGGGAAAGTATTGATAATGAAACTCTGGGAGGTGCAACTACACATTGTTCGATTTCGGGAGTTACAGATTATAAGGCTAAAGATGATAAGGATGCGCTGAACAGGATTAAGAATATCATGAAGTCTTTGGGAAGTACGGAAAAAGCAGGTTTCGACAGAATTGAAAGCGCACAGCCGAAAGAAAAGCCTGAAAATATTTTTGGGATCATGCCTGTTTCAAGAGCGGATCAGTATGATACCTACGATATTATAAAATGTCTTGTAGACAATTCTGAGTACGAAGAATATAAGCCTGATTACGGTAAAAGTATTATCTGTGCAACGGCAAGAATCGACGGATGGTCTGTAGGGATTGTAGCGAACCAGAGAAAGCTTGTAAAAAGCGGAAAAGGGGAAATGCAGTTCGGAGGGGTAATTTATTCTGATTCTGCGGATAAAGCAACCCGATTTATTGCGAACTGTAACCAGAGAAAAATTCCTTTGGTGTTTTTACAGGATGTCACCGGTTTTATGGTGGGTTCTAAATCTGAACACGGAGGAATTATTAAGGATGGCGCAAAAATGGTAAATGCTGTTTCTAATTCTGTAGTTCCTAAGTTCACGATTATTACCGGAAATTCTTACGGAGCCGGAAATTATGCGATGTGCGGAAAGGCTTATGATCCAAGGTTAATTGTTGCGTGGCCATGGGCAGATCTTGCGGTAATGGGCGGTGCACAGGCAGCAAAAGTTTTGGCACAGATTCAGGAATCAACATTGAAAAAACAAGGAAAAGAAATTTCTGAAGAGGAGCACAAAGAAATTCTGGATTCTATTTCGGCAAAATATAAGAAACAGACGGAAGCAACGTATGCAGCAGCGAGGTTGTGGACCGATGCAATTATTAATCCTGTAGATACCAGAAAATGGATTTCTATGGGTATTGAAGCTGCGAACCATTCTCCGATTACCGAGAAGTTTAATCTGGGAGTTATACAGGTATAAGACTCTTAGTAAAAGCCTTACTGCTATTTGTTTAGATTTATCTATTAAAATAAAAAAATGAGGTATTTTTCATTTCACGAAAGAAAAGGGATATTATTGAGAATTAAAAGACTTTATAATATCTATTCATTTAACCTTTCATTAATATTCATTGCAAATGCTCTTTTAGTATATTTTTATCAATTATACTATTGGAGCATTGCATGCTTTATTGCGAGCTTTTTCCTATTTTATCTTATCTTCTCCAAAAAAATTTATCATTCTTTTAAACTTATTTATACAGCATATATTTTATTTACACTTTTCATATTTTTTGCAAGCTCTTATTTTGGCTTAAACGCCAATTTAGATTTATACTATGTTTGCTTATTTCTTTGCTTTCCTTATTCCGTCAATATAAAATTAGAATTCAAAAAAATAATTCCTATTTTAGCATGTGTGTCTTTGGAATTAACTATTAATTTTTTAACTAATCATAGCCTTTTTTCTAACAAGAACCTTCCAAATGAACTTCAAAATTATTTGCATAAATTAAGTTTATTTTTCACCCTACTTTGTAGCATAATAAGTATTTTTTTAATATTTAATATGAAAACATTTGTACTTAAGTTATACAATAAGAAGATAACAACTGAAACTAAATTGCAGGAATTTGTCAACAAAAATAATATTTCTGCAGATGACTTGTATGACCTAAATAATCTTGCAAAACAGAATAGCTCTTTGTTTTTTCTAAAATTTTCTCAAGCATTTCCTTCTTTTATCCAAAAAATTAAGAAAAACTATCCTTCACTAACCCATAATGAAATATTGGTATGTGCTTATCTGAAACTTAATTATTCAACAAAAGAGATCGCTATCTATTCAAACTCGAGTGTAAGGTCTATTGAGAATAAGAAGTACAGAATCAGAAAAAAAATAGAATTAGAATCTAAGGAGGATCTTGCTCTTTTTATTTCGAATTTCTAATTATAACTGCCCATAACTCTTTGGTATTTTTTGCAATATCAGGATTTAATGATTCTTATCCATCTAAAGCTATCATTTAAAGAATAGCTCTAAAAACAAGCTGATTATAAGAAGGATAAATATAACCGAAGTCTTTTATGTTATCTTTTCTGATGAATATCAGCGTTTGTATCCGTCTACAAAATTATTATTCGACAATTTTTACACACTCAGTTGTCAGCTTCAGGGTAATTTGTGAGTTATTTAAAGTCCGTGAAATATTTAAATCTTGATGTATTTTGAGATGGTTACCCAATCTTTTCCGTATCTGAATAAGTTTTGGCTAAAGCGAATTGTTTTCTTAATTACTAAAATAAACTAAAGCCCATTCCTATTGATATTTTGTATTGTTTTTTGATCGAACTCATGTTCATTAAAATTCAGCTTTAAAAATTCAAATACTTCATAATACTGTCTCTTTTTGTTTATTGAAGAAACGGATAAAAATTTGTTTATTTATTTAAAATGATTTTCCAATCATACTACTTCGTTTTCGTGTCGTTTTTCAATATACTTCATTGTACTTATTCAGCATTTTGCCTACTCAAAAATAAATACAATTTACTCAAAAAATAAGTAACCCTATATTACATAAAAATACAAAATACTGTAATTCAGCAACTTAAAATTTAAAAAAATCACGGAGTAGATGTAAGTATATGGAATTTTCTCATCACAGGTTCATCTCTTTTATCTTTGAAACAGATGTTTAAAAAAACGCATCCATACATTTTTCTTTATATTATGAATACAGAAAACAGCATATTGAAAACAATTTATCTTAAAACAAAATCTTTACAAAAAGATTTGGCTTTTACATGCATGCATTTTTCTGTATTTACATTTTTATTTTTTATTGCAATATCGTGTCAGCAAAAAAAGATGTTTGCAGAAGTGGATAATTATGTTTTTTCTTCGAAAATATCATTTAATAAATATTTAATCACAAAGAGTAATAAAAAAAGAGAAGCTAAGCCGGATAAGTCTATCTCTTCATTACCGTATCATTCATTTATTAACAATCTTGTTGTAAGATCTGGTCTCATTATCAATTACGGAACAAAAGTAAAAAAGTATATAAATATCTATTACCATAGCATTAATTATAAAAATTTATATGGCAAAAAAAATAAAGCATATGCTTATATACTAGTCTATTACAATTATTACAGACAAGTTATTTCCAGAGCTCCTCCCTTATTTTCTACAATTATAATAACATATACCAAACTTATATTTCATACCAATTTAGCACAGGCATCATTGAGCACTAATATTTTCAATAAAATATATACACAGACATGAAAAAAATGATATTTAAAAATGATATAAAGTATTTAAATATATTATTAGCATCATTTATTCCGGGAAATATATTTGCTCAGGTAACATTAGAGTTTACTTCCGGAGCGAGGAACCTTCTAGGTAGTAGTTCAACACTTACTATACTCGGCAAAAAAAATACAGATAATGCAGCTCCTAATATTCAATAATCACAAAATAATTAAATATAACAGATGAAAAATAAAATTCTAATTTATATAATCTTGCTCTTGGCTATCTTTCAAAAAACAGAAGCTCAATCTATTCCCATCAATAATGGCAGTATGAATGGTATTGCAGGACAATCTAATACTCCAGCAGGATGGGCTGCTTCTATAGGATATACGCCTAATAACACTGCTTTAAATTCACCTACACCAGATGTATTATCTACCTCTTTTACTGCTTTTTCTAACAATGCTGCAGTAGCTGTATCACCATCTCCAGATGGAGGTACATGGGTAGGGATTTCTTCTACGGTTAGTGAAAATGAAGCCATAAAACAAATTATTACAAATCTTGTTATTGGGCACCAATACTCTTTTACAATGTATGTAGCTAATTTTGGTGGTGGCAGCTTTGTTGCACCGGGTAAAATTTCAGTATGGATAAATGGAGTAAAAGTAGGTGAATCTCCAACTCTAGCTCTACAAGCAAATGTTTGGACTACTATGAATGTTTCTTTTACTGCTACTACAACTTCTGCTGAATTTCTTATAGATGCAGATAGTGGTGCTGGTAATGGATACTACTCAATTGATGGAATTTCTAACCTAACTGACAATAATGCTTGTAAAGCAGGTACTGCAATTCCTGGTATTCAATAATAAAAAAAAACATTATGAAAAATAAATTTATTATACATACAATTCTTTTGTTTAGTATATTCCAATTAGCAAAAGCGCAAGCCATTCCTATTGTCAATGGAAATATGAACGGAACGGCTGGAAACAGTCAAATGCCTACTGGGTGGACTGCTTCTATCGGATATACTCCTACTAATACAGCTAATAACTCTCCTACTCCTGATGTGCTATCTACATCTTTTACAGCATTTAATAATAATGCTGCTGTTGCTGTTGCTGCTTCTCCAAACGGAGGAACATGGGTAGGGATTTCTTCTTCTATTAATGAAAATGAAGCCATTAAACAAACCATTACAGGACTTAATATAGGACAACAATATTCCTTTACTATGTATGTAGCTAATTTTGGTGGTGGTTCCTTGACTTCACCTGGTAAAGTTTCAGCATGGATAAATGGAGTAAAAGTAGGAGAATCTCCTACACTATTATTAATAGGAAGTACATGGACAACTATGAAGGTCTCTTTTACCGCTACTACAACTTCTGCTGAATTTCTCATAGATGCTGAACACTTATCCGGGACAGGAGGATATTATTCTATAGATGGTATTTCTAATTTAGGTAATATGACTACTCCTACTATTGGAAGCAATAAAATAGCTAACAGTTGTCCTACCTCTACAGGTAATTTAACCACATTAGTAACTTCTACTGCTCCATCTGGTACTACACTTACTTTTCATACGGCAAACCCAGCTACTACTGCTAATAAAATTGCAAATCCTACTACTGCTTCTACTGGTATCTACTATGCGGCTTATTGGGATGCTACTAATAATTACTATAGCCCCGTAAGTGAACCTATATATGTAGCTAAGTGTCTTACTAATACATGCCCTTCTACTACGGTAGATCTTACTACACATAGTACAGGTACGCCTCCATCTGGTACTACTTTACAATGGCACACCAGTAATACACCTAGTAGTGGTACATTAGTAAGCACTCCTAATGCTGTAGGTAATGGCACTTATTATGCCATTTATTATGATGCTACTAACAACTGTTACGGTAGTGTATCTACTCCTATTATTGTTAGTATTAGCTCTTGTTTTACCGATTCTGATGGTGATGGAATCGCAGATAATATTGATTTAGACGATGATAATGATGGTATTTTAGATACTAATGAAGGATATTGTGAATCACAAAGTCTCTATACATTGGATCTCAACGCCACATTGGCTGGCGCAAGTATTATGGCAAATGGTGGTACATTTAATTTAGTATATACATTAACTTCCGGAACACCTGTTGCTGGTCTTGGTAATTCTTTTAATGTACCATTTACCTATTCAGATTTTGTTTCCAATACTCCACAAGATCATACATGGGAAGGATTTAATATAGATACTAATCTTTTTTCAATTAGACCTAATACTACTCAATTATATACAAACTTACCTATTAATAATTCTACTACTAAAGATATATCAGGTGCCCCATTTCCTGTACCTGACTCTAGACTAAGATATTTGCTTAACAATGCTTCCATAAATTATTTGGGAACGTTCACTACAACTATTGGTAATTTACCAACTGTTTCTGGATTAATATCAACATATATAAGTTCCAACCTTAATATGTTTTCTAGATTTAATATGTCAGTTTCTGATGCCATAAATTCCCAAAATGCCTACTATGCAAAAATGCAATTACAAACTAATGTAAATACAGTTAATTCTGGAAGGACATTACCATATAGCTCAAGTTATGGAATGACTTATATTTGGGATTATACAGCATACTCAAACATAGATGGGGTTGGTGCTGGTAATACGGGTTTAAGAGGATTAATCAGTATAGAGCAGAACACAATAACTTACTGTAACCATAGAGATACAGATGGAGATGACATTCCTAATTATCTTGATTTAGATAGTGATAATGATGGCTGTTTAGATGCACTAGAAGGAGGTGCTAACATTACACCTTCCCAATTAGTAAACGCTGGAGGTACAGTAACTGTAGGAACAGGCTCTACTGCTGCTAATCAAAATCTTTGTGCTGCTTCTAATTGTGTAGATGCTAATGGTATTCCTACTGTTGTAAGTGGAGGTCAGTCAGTTGGTGATTCGCAAAATACAGCAATACAAAGTGGTTGTTACTGTTATAAACCTGCAATTACATCAGGAACTGTACTTGATACTAAATTTGGTATTACTGCACTGGGCAGAGCGGGAGCAAATAATGGCAACTGGCCAATGGTAAGAAAAGGTGCCTGGATTGCTCTGGAAGCCAAAACTAAAGGATTCGTTGTAAACAGATTGACAGCAGCACAAATAGCTGCAATACCTACTGCAAACTGCGTAGAGGGGATGATGGTATATGACACAACTAACAACTGCCTGAAAATATATACCACTACTGATAATGGCGTTACATATAACTGGCAATGTTTTAATACACAGACTTGTCCCTAATGGATAAAAACAGAAATGATTGAGAAGAGATCCTATTGCGGTAGAAATATCCTGCCGCAAAGGGTCTCAATAAAAACAATAATTTTTATACAAATGAAAAAGACCATATTATTCACATTATTATTTACCTCTTTACTTTCTTTTTCACAGGTAGCAATAGGTAAATCTAATATCACAAACCCATCTGTTTCTTTAGAATTTGGTAACGGAAACAGGGGTATATTACTCCCTTGGGTAACATCTGTCTCTAGTGTTACCGGTGCTGTAGATGGCACTATCATTTATGACATTACAGATAAAAAAATAAAATATTTAAAAGCTGGATCCTGGTTTGATCTTACGATAGATAATACAGGTATTGTTGACACTTCTCTGCAAAACACACTTACCGATGTATCTTCTGCCAAAACCTCGATAGGTACTAATGCAGCAACAGATTCTACATCGGGTATCCTGGTTCTTACCGACACAAATAAAGCAATGGTTTTACCAAAAGTTTCCAGCCCTCATCTTAATATCATTACCCCATCTTCAGGAATGATGGTATATGATACAACAGCACATCAGCTTGCCGTATTTAACGGTACGGTATGGAGCTTTTGGAAACCATAATCTTTCAATATTATATTATCAGTAGCCTTCAGCATAATCAATTGTTGTTATCTGTAAAGATTTTCTGCACTGCAATTTAGCTGGAGGCTTATTAAAAAATCCCCATAATAGATTGGCTCTTAATCATGGGGATTTTTTAATATATATTATTATGAAAAGAACACTCCCGTTCTGAATCTTTCTTTATTTAATTTTTTGTTCACAGCCAATCCCCAAAGAATAAATTCTTTTAAAAATAAAAGATCTTCAGGCTGTGTATCAGGTTGATATTTCTCAATGATATCGTCCAGCGGAGTGATTCGATTTAGATTTTTCGCGTAGACTTCGTCCTGAGATTCGTCGGTAATTTCTAAAAATCCGTCATCCTGTAAAAACCACTCGTTGATCTGGCTGAATGGTCCGTCTATATTTTTTTTCTCCAGTTTTTCTATTTTGGGGAAATACGTGGTAAACAAAGTTTTTACGGCATTATCTATTAAAAGCTGCGCAACAGATTCTGCTCCTTCCTGCTCTCCTTCATAAACCAATTCTACCTTTCCGGTAATTGCAGGAATGACGCCAACAAAATCGCTCAGCCTTACTGAAGTCTTTTCTTCTCCGGTCAACAAGGCTCTACGTTCTGCGGTACTTAACAAATTCTCGAATGCCGTGATGCTCATACGCGCACTTACACCACTTTTAGCATCTACATATTCACTTTCACGGGCTTCAAAACCAATTTGTTCCAAAAGATCTTTAGCCAAAGCCGGGACATACACTCCTTCTTTCTGTCGGCTGTCCAGACTGGATTCATATTTTGTAATTTCTTTCGCAATATTGATATTTTCAGGATAATGCGTTAAAATCTGCGATCCGATACGGTCTTTTAAAGGAGTAACAATACTTCCTCTGTTGGTATAGTCTTCAGGATTTGCCGTAAAAACAAACTGAATATCCAAAGGCATTCTCACTTTAAATCCACGAATCTGTACATCGCCTTCCTGCAAAATATTAAACAGGGAAACCTGAATTCTTGCCTGCAGATCCGGTAACTCGTTTATTACAAAAATACAGCGGTTCGCTCTGGGAATCATTCCAAAATGGATCACGCGGTCGTCTGCGTAAGAAAGTTTAAGATTAGCCGCTTTGATAGGATCTACATCACCAATAAGATCGGCAACGGTAACATCCGGAGTAGCCAGTTTTTCGAAAAATCTTTCATCGCGATGAAGCCATTCAATGGGTGTATTATCGCCTTCTTTCTCAATTAATTCTTTTGCAAACCGTGAAATCGGGTTAAAAGGATCATCATTAATTTCGCTTCCGTTAACATAAGGAATCCATTCATCCAACAAGCTTGTCATCATTCTTGCCAGTCTTGTTTTAGCCTGACCTCGCAATCCTAATAAATTAATATTATGCTTACTGAGAATCGCATGCTCTAACTGAGGAATGACCGTATTTTCATATCCGAAGATTCCTTCAAATACAGATTCTCTATTTCGAATTTTAGTTTTTAAGTTATCCCGTAATTCATCTTTAATATGTTTTGATATATAACCTGATGCTTTTAATGCACCAAGCGTTTTTATTTCTGGCTTTGCAGTCATTGTATTTAAATCTAATTGATAATTTTTATTGAGTTATAAATTTCTAACGGATTCTCTTTTTGCGGTTGGTTTCATAATCTTCAAAAATCATGTTCCCCAAACCATTCAGACCGGTGTAAAAAGCTTTTCCCTGATTGGCTTCTGTAAATTCGCTTACAAAATGCTGTAAATAAGAATCCTGAGCAATCATGAAAGTAGTAATCGGGATATGGAGTCTTCTTGCCTGAGCTGCCATATTGTAACATTTCTGAACTACATATTCATCCAGTCCGTAAGAATTCATATAATAAGTACCATCCGGTTCGCGCACACAGCTTGGCTTTCCGTCGGTAATCATAAAAATCTGTTTGTTGGTATTTCTTTTTCTCCGCAAAATATCCATTGCTAACTGAAGCCCTGCAACAGTATTGGTATGATAAGGACCCACCTGCAGATAAGGAAGTTCCTGAATTTTTACAGGCCATGCATCATCCCCGAAAACAATAATATCTAAAGTATCTTTCGGGTATCGCGTTGTGATTAATTCGGCAAGTGCCATCGCTACTTTTTTAGCCGGCGTAATACGGTCTTCACCATACAGAATCATACTGTGACTGATGTCAATCATCAAAACAGTACTCATTTGTGATTGATGTATGCTGTCTTCAACAATCAGATCATTTTCCGTAAGATGAAAATCTCCGATACCATTATTGATCTGTGCATTCTTTAAACTCTCCGTAATAGAAATTTTTTCTACAGCATCTCCGAAATTATAATTTCTGAATTCTCCGGTTGAGTCTTCACCTGCTCCGCTTTTATTCGTTTTATGATTTCCGTTTCCGCTCTTTTCAAGATTTCCGAATATTTGTTTAAGTGCCTGTTTACGAATATTCTGTTCCATTTTTGCACTCAAGGTAACTCCATTACCACTACCATCAGGATTAATCTCTTCCCGAATATATCCTTTCTTCTTAAGGTCTTCAATAAAATCTTCTATTGTATATTCAGGAGTGGTTAATTGGTATTCTTCATCAAGCATTCGAAGCCAGTCAATTGCTTCATCAAAATCACCTGAAGTATGCGTCAGTAAATCCGTAAAAATTTCCAGCAATCGGTCAAATACAGATCGTTCCGGTTCCTGATAAGTATTAAACCTAAAACCTCTTACAATATGCTCTTTCATATTATAAATGTACGATATAAATCAAAAAGCCTTAAGAGATTTAGTCTATTTTACTTTTTAAGAATAAAAATAATTGAATTTAAAAAAAAAGTTATCCACTACTTTAAGTAAAACGTTTTTGGTATGCTAAATATTTATTCATGAGCTTATTCCCGCTATCCACTGTATCTTTTGGGTTACGGGCGGAGCTAAGCGGAGCCCGTAACCCAAAAGGATGCCGTTTCTATCGGAGCTAAGTAATGAGTAATGAGTAATGAGTAATGA
>NZ_JBBCQL010000149.1:0-11417 GCF_037149975.1 Chryseobacterium sp. VD8
CTTTCCTTATATCTGGCAGAACAGCTTAAAGAGCGAAAAAGAGCGCAGGATAACATCAAACGTCAGGAAGAAAAATACCGCAACATTATTGCGAATATGAATCTCGGACTTATTGAAGTGGATAATGATGAGATTGTACGCTATGCAAACCAGAGTTTCTGCAACGTTTCAGGCTTTGAGCTGGACGAAATTATCGGTAAAAATCCTTCGCAGCTTTTTGTACAGGGTGAAGCCAATCTGGAATTTATACAGGAACAGATTGACCTTAGAGAGAAAGGAATTTCCAGCGTTTATCAGCTTCCTATAAAAAATAAAAGAGGCGAGCTGAGATGGTGGGCAATCAGCGGTGCACCCAATTATGACGATCACGGAAATCTGTTAGGCTCCATAGGTATTCACCTTGATATTACAGACCAGAAAAAGTTGGAAGAAGATCTAAAACAGGAAAAATCTAAAGCAATTGAAGCTTCCAAGGCGAAAGAGGTATTTTTAGCCAATATGAGTCATGAAATCAGAACTCCGCTTAATGCCATCATCGGTTTTCTCCGGGAACTTAAAAGGCTTGATCTTACAACAACCCAGAATCAGTTTGTAGAAAACAGCTTCAACGCCGCGCAGCATCTTTTATCCATCATTAACAACATTCTGGATATCTCCAAAATAGAATCCGGCGAAATGTCTCTGGATAATACTGTTTTTTCGCTGAAGGAATGCATCAGTAATATCATCAGTATTCTTCAGCCCAAAGCAAGACAGAAAAAAATAATGCTTAAAGCTAAATTTTCTGATGATCTTTTTTCAGAATTCAAAGCCGATGCCCTGAAAATAAAACAGATTTTGTACAATATTATCGGAAATTCCCTAAAATTTACAAACGTAGGAGAAATACGGGTAGAATGCAATGTCATAAAAGATTTCCCCAACCATCAATCTCTTCAGATCTGTATTATTGATACCGGAATAGGAATGAGCGAAGAATATGTAAAGCAGATCTTTAAGAAATTTAATCAGGAAGACAGCTCTATTTCCAGAAAATACGGAGGAACCGGTCTCGGAATGGCAATTACCCGGGAACTTATCTACCTGATGAAAGGAGAAATTAAAATTAAAAGTAAAAAAAATGTAGGAACTGAGATCAGTATTTTTCTGGATATGGATAAAAGTAAAGAAAAAACAACATTGAAAAACATTGAAGTAAAAGAACATGTTTCCATTGAAGGAACCCGTGTTTTGCTGGTGGAAGACAACGAACTTAATCAGCTTGTTGCCGAAAATTCTCTTACCCACTTCGGATGTGAAGTTACAAAAGCAGATAATGGCAGAAGAGCCATAGATATTCTTTCGAAACAGCAGTTTGATATTATTTTAATGGATATTCAGATGCCCGAGCTCGATGGTATTGAAGCCACCAAAATCATCCGTAAAGATTTCAGGCTTACCACACCCATTATTGCGCTTACAGCGAATGCCTTTAAAACAGAAATAGACAACTGCATTGCTGCCGGAATGAACAGCTATATCACCAAACCCTTTGATGAGGATGAGCTTCTGAAAGTAATTTATAAAAATATTAAAATGCAGAATACCCCGGAAACCAATGATTCAGGAGCAGAAAAAGCACTTTATGACCTTAAAAACATTCAGGCTTTAAGTAGGGGAAATGAAGATTTCATTCAAAAAATGCTTTCCATATTCATTACTCAGACGCAGCAGACGATTCCTTTGGTAGAACAGGCGTTCGAAGAAAAAAATTATGCAGAAATATCACGTCTTATTCACAGAATAAAACCAAGTATAGAAGGAGTCGGCATCTACTCCATCAAAGAAACCGTAAAAGAACTTGAGGTAAAATCTAAAGAACAACAGACAGATTTTACGGAGCTTTACACCATGTTCTTAGAGGTGAAGAACACGCTTTCCACCGCCATAGAGCAACTGGAAAAAGAAATAACATAGTTTTATTCCAAAATATGGAAAGTGTCTTTATTTTGGAATTTAAACAATTAAATAAATACTGATTATCAACAACTTAAATAAAGGCACGGTAATCGCGTTATCATTATCAAATAAAAGAGATGGAAACAAATAACAAAAAATTGAAATTTTTTATTGTAGATGATGACAGATTTTGTGCTACAGTTTATGAGCAGTATTTAAAGAATAACCATTACGAAGATATTACCTCATTCAGCAGCGGAGAAGAATGTCTGGACGAGCTTTACCAGAAACCCGATATTATTTTTCTGGATCACAACATGGAAGATCTTAACGGCTTTGAGGTTTTAAAAAAGATAAAAAGATACGATCCGAACATTTACGTAATCATGGTTTCTGCGCAGGAAAATATAGATACCGCAGTAAACGCCCTGAAGTACGGAGCATTCGATTACATCGTAAAAGATGCGGATGTATGCGATAAAATGACGGATACAATAGAGAAAATATTAAAAATTAAAGAAGAAATGTCTCAGAACCAACGGAAAGGTTTTAGAAAATTCTTTACAGTTTTATTTTAAATCTTATGTTAAAAAAACTCACACTATCATTCTTTTTCCTGATGCTTCTGGTATCCTGTAAAACGTACAATGTACTTGAAGAAGAGCAGGCTACCCGAAATATGCAGGATTTCAGCTATGATCCGAATTACGAATACAGAATCCGTAAGGACGATAAAATTACGCTTTCCGTTTGGGGTGAAGATGATTTAAGTGTGGGCTCCGTGTACGGAATTTACAATTCTAATGAAGTATACGGAAAATGGCTTCTGGTAGACATCAACGGAAATATAGAAATTCCAAAATTGGGAACTACTCCAGTTGTAGGAAAATCGGTTCCGGAGCTGAAGGAAGAAATAAAAACAAAGCTTAAAAAATGGCTGGTAAATCCTATCGTGGATGTAAAGGTTCTGAATAAAGAGATTGCAGTGATGGGTGAAGTGAGAAACCCTGCTGTAATTCAGGTAGATAAAGACCAGAATACCTTACTGGAGCTGGTTTCCAAAGCGGGAGGATTTGAAATGTACGCCAATTTAAAATCAATTAAAATTCTGCGGCAGGAAGGGGAAAACGTTCGCGTAACCAATATTGATCTTACCAAAATGAAAGACGTTCCCAACCAGAATATCCTTCTTCATCCGGGAGACTACATCATTGTTCCTTCCAAGAAAAGTAAAGATTTCGATAAAAGAATTTCAACCATTATTCCTTTCGCAACCGTTACTTCCGCAGCAGCCATCCTCATAGGATTATTATAAAACTTATATTACCATGAACAACGAGAATGTAAGATTTCTGAAACCGCTGTTACGAGGATTTCCTATCGTCGTTCTCGCAATGATTATTGCGGTTTTGGCAGCAAAAAAGTACCTTAACTATGTAACACCCATGTACGAAAGTACTGCAAAACTGAAACTTGCAGATACACAGGAAGGTGTACCAAGTGCAAATCTCTTTAAAGATTTCGACGTTTTTGCTACCCCAAATAAGATAAGCACAGAAATTGAAGTTCTTAAATCTACATCTTTAATTGAAAAAACACTTGAAAAACTACCCTTTTCCACTGAAATTTACAGAAAAGGAAAAGTACGCTCCGTAGAACTCTTTAACGATTCTCCGATAAAAGTTGAAGGATTTTTAACAGATGAAAAAAATTACGATAAAAAATTCAGCATCCACGTAACATCAACCCAGAATTTTACGATAGCTGCTTCCGACTCCACAAAAGAAATAAAGGGAACTTTCGGAACGCCCACAGATATAAAAGGAGGGAAAATTCTCGTTACTAAAAACGACAGCCTGCTTCAGGCTAAACCTGCTGCTAAAATCATCGATCATTATGAAGTTGAATTCCTGAGCAGAGAAAAACTTTTGGACAAGATAAACAATAATCTTGATATTGTTTCGGTGGATAAAGACGTTCCCGTCATCAGAATCAATTATAAAAGCAACGTTCCGGAAAAAGCCAGTCTTCTCGTGAACACACTTGCAGAAACATATATTGAAGATTATATTGAAAATAAATACCGTGCTGCCAATACAACCGTAGATTTTCTTAAGGGAGAAATCGGGCAGGCAAACAACAAACTTAGCGATGCAGAAAACCGCATCGAAAACTACAGAGACAGAAAAAATATCATTAATATACCGCAGGAAACAGAAACCGATCTCAGAAAGATCTCTCAGCTTAAAATCCAGAAAAGCAACCTGAAAATGAATCTGGATGCGATTAAAAATCTCAACAGCTATATTTCTGAGGGAAAAGACAATTATCTTGAACTTGCCCCAAATTTTGAAGCGTTCAACGACCTTCTTTCTACGGAAATGATTAAAAATATGAAGCTGCTTCAGGCTGAAAAAAAAGAACTCCTGCTTACTTATACGCCCGAACATGAAAAGGTAAAAGTAATTGATGCTAAAATTAAAGATCTTACTGATTATCAAACAGAAAGCATAAGAAATACACAGAGAAATTTACAGATTAAGTATAACGATATCGACCGCGACATCCAGATTGCAGAACAGGCTTTTATAGGTCTGCCTGAAAAGGAAAAACTGCTGAACATCATGAACCGTGAGTTTAATCTTTACGAAAAGAATTATAATTTCCTGAACGAAAAAAGAATAGATGCAGAAATTGCAAAAGCGGCAAAAATTTCTTTTCATAAAATTATTACAAAAGGGGAACTTCCTAAACAGCCGGTTTCACCGATGCGCTCCATCATCATCATTGTTGCAGCCATTATGAGTATGATCGGGTCTATTGCGCTGATCTACGCTGTACATTTTGCAAAAGCCAAAGTAAATGATGTGTATACCATCGAAAAAAACAGCACCATTCCTGTTGCATTTACAACCACTTTTATTAAAAACAGGGAAAACATAATGCATCACTTTCTCGAGAACGTATTGGAAATGGAACTGAAAGAAATTATTAAAGATAAAAATCTCATCTGCATCACTTCATATGATAAATCGAAACAGCATTTGTTTCATTCAAAAAATATCATAAAAGCTTTGCAGGCACAATCCAGAAAAGTACTGGTAATTGATGTAGCTGGAAATTTAGAAAATATTGAAAACATCGATTATATCGACTTTTCAGAAGAAAAAAATTTAAGATTAACTTCCACGGATATTGAAAATCTGATCCGTGAAAGAATGACTGGAAACGAAATCTGCATCATCAATAACCAGTCGATAAAACAAGGAAAACTTCCTTTATTATTCCTGAAAATGGCAGATCAGAATCTTTTTGTTTTAGACAGCCGAAGAACAGCCGAAAAAACAATTATGAACGTAGAACTTCTGAAGGATGAATACAAACTGACCAATCTGTGGTTTGTTCTGAATAAAGAAGGCTACAACCCGAGTTTAATGACCTCTATTAAACGTTTTATTAACAGAAAAAGATCGTGAAAAAGCTTACAGAAATATTTCGCAGACCCACATCTCTGGTTTTCGCAGACCAGCTGATTTTCAGCGGAAGCAATTTTCTTCTGACGTTTTTACTTGCCCGAAAACTGAATATTTCAGATTTTGGTCTGTTTTCGTCTGTGCTTTTGGTTACGTATCTTTTGGTAGGCATCTGCAACGCCATTGTGGTACAGCCTTTCCAGATTCTGGCAGCAAAAGAATACAGTAAAAAGTCTCTGGGCTTCGTTTTTCAGGCAGCAGTACTTTTAATTCTTATTTTTGCTGCTCTTATTTCTGCTGTTAAATTTATACCGGTTTCGGCACTGTCATTTATTAAAGAGAATACAGTGGCAATCATTGTTTTTGCAGCAGCGTATGTTTTTCAGGACTTTATGAGAAAAGTTTTACTTACGATAGACCGCATACAACATGTACTTTTTATCGACAGTATTTTTCTCCTTGTTTTTCCTTTAATATGGTTTGAAAACAGTCTCGATTTAGGAAAAAGCCTTCTGATTATAGGAATTGTTAATGTCATTGCTTCCATTCCCGGAGTTTGGTATGGTCTGAAAAATGCAGCATTCAGCTTCAGTAACGCTTCCCTGTTTCATTATCATTTTACAGAAGGAAAATGGCTTTTAAGCGCTTCTATAGTTCAGTGGTTTTCGGGTAATTTCTTCACTCTGGCTGCGGGAATATATTTAGGAGTCAATGCTTTAGGAGCTTTAAGACTGGTTCAGTCATTTTTCGGGGTTATTAATGTCATTCTTCAGACCGTTGAAAATTATTACCTTCCGAAAACAGCGAAGCTTCATTATCAGGACAAAAAAGAAGAAAAAAAATCACTGCTTTTCAGTATGTCGAAAGGAATGATGGCTTTAGGGATTCTGATCATCGGTTTCTTTATTTTTTCGGAACCATTAATTACGTTATTGGGCGGAGAACAATACAAACAGTATGGTTTTGTAATTAAACTGGTTTCGGTACTATATGTAGTGATTTTGTACAGCTATCCTACCCGACTTTCCATAAGAGTTTTAGAACAGAATAAAGCTTTTTTTACAGGATACTGCATTTCGTTTGTGTTTTCATTACTCAGTTTTCATTTTTTACTGAAATACGGAGCACTTTACGGCGCAGTTGCGGGACTTGTGATTAACCAGATTTTAATGATCGTGTACTGGAAAATTTTACTTAACAGAAAACAGATTTCAGTATGGGCATAGTACATTTGATATTAGGAAAAGCAAACCCTGAAAAGATGAACGGCGTAAATAAAGTCGTTTATAATATCGCGACAAAACAGGCCGAAAATAAACAGGATGTAGAAGTTTGGGGAATCTCTGAAAATACTGAGGTTAATTACCCCGAAAGAAACTTTAAAACGAAGATTTTTAAGCGGAAAAAAAATCCTTTTTCCATTCCGGAAGATCTTCAAAAAGAAATTATAAACAGCAACGGATCTACGGTTTTTCACCTTCATGGCGGATGGATCCCTGTATTTTCGTCCTTAAGCAGATTTTTACGAAAACACAAATTCAATTATATAATTACGCCCCATGGAGCGTACAATGCTGTCGCAATGCAGAAAAGTATAATCACAAAAAAGCTTTACTTCGAGTTTTTTGAAAAAAGCGTCATCAAAAATGCTTCAAAAATTCACTGCATTGGCGAAAGCGAGATGGAGGGTTTACAGTCGATTTATACAACCCGAAAAGGTACTTTGATTCCCTATGGATTTGAAAGGATAAAGGATGAAGTCTGTTCTAATCCGTACAAAGAAACTTTAATTTTCGGTTTTATCGGAAGGCTGGATATTTACACAAAAGGTCTGGATCTGCTTGTGGAGAGTTTTGCTGAATTTTCTAAAGCGGATCCTTATTCTGAATTGTGGATTGTGGGCGACAGCGATGAAAAAGATGAACTTCGTCAAAAAATAAAAGCACTGGGAATTGAAGATAAAACAATTCTTTTCGGAAGTAAATTTGGAGAAGAAAAAAATGATCTTCTGAAAAAGATGGATATTTTTGTGCATCCTTCCAGAAACGAAGGATTGCCGGTTTCCGTAATCGAAGCCGCAAATTTCGGCAAACCCTGTATTGTTACAAAAAATACCAATATCGGCTATCTTGTTGAACAATACAATGCGGGAATCAATATTCCTTCACCTAAGACAACGCTTCTTACCAAAGCATTTTTCGATATTTCCAAAATATGGAAAGATCAGCAGAATTATGAAAAGATCTGCGGAAATGCAGTGCAAATGGTAGAAGAAGCTTTCGACTGGAATAGAATTCTTCATGAAATGAATACCAAACTCTATAACTGCTGAAAATGGAAACTCTACCTCTTCATCATCAGCAATTTCTTAAAAAGCTGAACAATCAGCTCTTCATCATTCTTCTGCTTATGGTGGCATGTTTTTTTACATGGAGCGAAAATGTAAACATTACACGAGCCATAAAAGTTGTCGGGAGAATGGGCGTTATGATTTCTTCTATTCTCATTTATTTTAAGATCATCCGATACGGAAGCATCAATTCTCTGGAATACAAAAACATATTTTCGCCGATTTTATACATCTGCTATTTAATTTTGGGATTCATTTCATTTTCGTGGAGTACCAATCCGGGATTCAGTGCGTTACAATGGTTTATGACCTTTCAGAGCTTTGTTTTTGCTTATTTTTTCGTAAAAAGTCTGAAGGTTTTAGACGTTTATTTTGAAGGTCACAACATCAGATTATATCATCTTCTGGGAAACACCGTTTTCGTGCTTCAACTGGTTTTCGTCATCGGAATGTGGATTAATCCCGATGTATTTTTCCGGTTAACCGACGGTGGCGAAGAAGCCAGACTGGGCGGAACAATGATGAATCCCAATGAGCTTGGAATGCTCGCAGGAGTAGGTTCTGCATGTCTTATTTTTGATCTTTACCGTTTCAAAAAGAAAGTCTGGACCATCATAAAAATTATGGTGATTCTGTATGCCTTATTTATGACCGGATCGCGATCTTCCCTGATCGGCGTTTTGCTGATCGTATTTTTTCACATCAACCAGACCAAACAGAAGACCCTGAAATTTGCCATTATTGCGCTTGTTGCCATGGTTGCACCTTTTGCGGTATACACCGTTATTCTGAAAGGTGGAGATCAGGAAAGGCTGGAAGAAATCATGAGTCTTACCGGAAGGCTTCCTTTCTGGCAGGCTTTAATTACAGAAGGTTTACCAAGAGAGCCGCTTTTGGGCTTTGGCTTTATGAGGATCGATTACAAGGAGTTTTTCCAGAGCGCACATACCTATCCGGGAAAAATGACGCACAACACTTTTATGCAGGTTCTGATGAATCTTGGATTTATCGGGTTTACCATTGTACTTTTTCAGGTATTTTTTACTGTAAAATCGATCTTGTCTGAACAGAAAGAACTGAAACTGATGCTTATCGGCATTCTCATTCCTATCGTTATTAATTCCTTTACAGAATTCGGGATTTTTGGAGAGAGTAATTATGGGATCATGTTCTATCAGATCATTATATTTTCTATTGCATTCCGCAACAATAATCATCTTACAAGATGGCAGAAAATTATCCTGAAGAAGAAAAGACCGGATCTATTTGCTGATTAAAATTCCACAGGACAGTTCCATTTTCCAGATTCTGGAATAAAAATCAAATTAAAAATAATATAACTTGCTGATTATAATCAATTTGAAATTATGGCAGATATTTTTATACTATTTTGGTATATAAATAATCATCATGAAAACATTATTTAGAAATACAGGGTACAAACTATTTACAAAACAGGAAAAGAACAGTAAAAAGATTTCTTTTTCTTACATAAAAAATCCTGACGGAACAGTAAGATGGTTTTGGAACTCAGATTCCGCAAAGCCGTTATTTCTAAAATTTTATAATGCGGCTACTCCGAAAGCAAAACTTTTTGAACTGTTGGTAAAAACTGTTTTTGCACTACATCTGCAGAGAATTGTTTTTAAGAAAGAAACACTCTATTATGTAAAAAATGGTCAGCCAGTTTTTGATATCGAAAACGACTGGGCAATTTTTACGGGAACAGTAGGCCCGAACAACAAAGCGCTTCTGTACAGTGGAGGATACTTTTATAAAATTGCAGAAACGGAAACAGCAAAGAAACTCATTGCTACGGAAAACAAAAACGTGAGAAAAATTATTTCGGGCAATATATTACAGGTTCCTGAAGCTTCAATGATCAGTGAAAATATTCTTCGGTTATCGGATGTTTCAAACAAAGGAATTCGTGAAAACGCTTTTACCGGAATTCATGCGGAAGCCGTAAAAAAGATTGCAGCACACCATGAAAGAAGCGTAAAAATATCGGAATGGAAGTATTTTCAAAGTGTAAAAGAACAGTTTTTAATAATTGAAGATGAAAGAATTCCGAAAAATATCATCCGAAAGATAAAAGCAATTTTAAGACATACTGATGAAGAAGAAAACATTAAAGTTGCATTTTCTCATGGAGATTTTACCTCGTGGAACTGTTATATAAAAAATGGAAAACTTGCTGTTTATGACTGGGAGCTGTCTTCTACAGAAAAGCCAAAAGCGTTTGATTTCTTTCATTTTATTATCCAGAACGGAATTTTAATCCAGAAAAAAAGCTGGAAAGAAATTTATGCAGAGATTGAAGAAAAAAATAAAATTACCTTCCGGTTCAGCGAAGCCGAACTTCAGAACTATCTGAAGTACTATCTTCTGACCAATACGCTGTCTTACCTTACCATTTATGCTGCACAGGAAGAATGGCATCTTCAGATTCACTGGCTGTTAAAAACATGGAATGAAGCTTTAAATATCATTCTAAAAAACTACTCTACCGAAAGAGAACTGGTCATTTTAGATACTTTCGATGCGCTTTATCACACAGATTATGCGGCTTTGAAATTCCACAGTGAAGAACCTGAAAAACTGAAGCTGAATTCTGATATTGATCTGATTATTTCTTCTGAAAACGCGCAGAAATTAGTCAGCTATTTATCCGGACACAGCCTTGTAAAGAAAGTTTCAACAGTAAAGAAGTCTTTCATGCAGGCGGTAAGAATTGTTACCCTTCAAAACGAGATTCTTAATCTGGATCTTATCCATCAGGTAAAATGGAAGCATATTCAGATTATGGATATTTCTAAAATTATGGAAAACAGAAGGAAAAACAGATATGGCGTTTATAAAGTTTCAGAAAAAGACACTGCCCGATTTATTGATCTTTTTTACAGTCTGAACGACGCAGAAATTCCTGAAACATACGAGAAATTTGTTTCAGAACATTTAAAATCAAACAAAATAACCGACAGAGAACTCACGATTAAAACACTGAAAATGAAGAATTACAATAAAGGATTCTGTTATTTTAAAAATACATTTCATTATTTAAGAGATTCCTTTTCGGAAAAAGGCTTCATCATCACATTCAGCGGTGTGGACGGAGCAGGAAAATCCACAGTGATCTCGGAGGTTTCCGAACTGATTGAAAAACGCTACAGAAGACCTGTAAAAGTACTGAGACACAGACCTTCCCTGCTTCCCATTCTGAGTGTATGGACCAAAGGAAAGGAAAAAGCACATGAGGACGCGGTAAATTCTTTACCCAGACAGGGAAACAACAAAAACTCCCTTTCTTCCTTATTAAGATTCGGATATTATTATACAGATTATATTTTAGGACAATTTGTTATATACACAAAATATGTTTTGCGGGGAAAAATAGTTTTATACGACAGGTATTATTTCGATTTTATTGCCGATGCAAGAAGAAGCAACATTCAGCTTCCGAAATCCGTAACGGAGACAGGATATCATTTCCTGATGAAGCCGGAATTCAACTTCTTCCTGTATGCTGCGCCTGAAAAAATACTTAGTAGAAAAAAAGAACTTTCGTATCATTCGATTTGTGACCTTACTTCAGAATACAGTTCCCTTTTCTCTAAACTGGAAAGAAAGAACCAGAGAGTGAAGTACTTAGCAAT
>NZ_JBBCQL010000150.1:0-11261 GCF_037149975.1 Chryseobacterium sp. VD8
GTTTTGGGAAAATTACTTTTAAAACAAGTTTCGGCGGCACCTTTGGTGCCGCCGAAACTTATTATTATTTAAATACAGAATTAAGCTGTTGTATCCGGTGCGAAAACTCTCTGCGCCAATTCCTGATCAAAAAGATATAAAGCGGATGGATTATCGCTTACCATTTTGATTTTGGTAACCAACTGAGATGCGCTTGCTTCTTCTTCAACCTGCTCGTTGATGAACCACTGCAGGAAAGAAGTCGTGGCAAAATCGCCCTCGTCATTTGCATTTTTCACAATATTGAAGATGCTTCTTGTTACTTTTTTCTCATGTTCCAGAGCTTTTTCAAAAATGTCGATTGCGCCTGCAAATTCGTGGGGTGGCTTTGCGATTTCTCCTATAATAATTTCTCCACCTACGTCATTTAAATAATCGAACATTTTGTCGGCATGCATTAACTCTTCTTTGCTCTGTACACGGAAATAATTGGCAATCCCGTCAAGATCCTTACCGGAAAACCATGCAGACATAGAAAGATAATATTGTGCAGCGTACTGTTCGTGAGCTATTTGTTCGTTAATTAATTTTGCAATTTTTTCGCTAACCATAAGTCCTAAATTTTCAGTCAAAATTAGGGAATAAAACCCCGAAATCAAAAGTTTTAGCAGAAATTAATAAAAAAGGACGGAATAAATCCCGTCCTCCTACACATTAAAAAATCAAAATTATAAACTACTTAATTCGCATCCGGAGCAGCCGTGTTCATTGGTTTGTGCATTCTTCCGCCCTTCATTCCTCTTTCTTTCATTGCCACTTTTCTCTCTTCCATTTTTGCTTTTCTGTCCGCCTGCCATTTATCATATTGCTGAGGAGTAAGAATCTGTTTCATGTCGGCATCCATCTGTGCTCTTTTTGCCTTCATCTCTTCCATTTTAGCCTGTCTCTGATCTTTATTTTTTTCAAAATCAGCTTTCATTTCAGCTTTTCTTTTTTCGTGAAGTGCTTTAATTTTATCTACCTGAGCCTGATTTAAGTTTAAATCTTTCTGCATCTGCGCCATATGTTCCTGCTCTCTCTGCTGAAATCTTTCTTTCATTTCAGCTCTTTTAGCCTGTCTGTCCTGTGGTTCAGGAGTTACCTGTTGTGCCATTGCAAAACTTCCCATTCCGATAAATGCTATTGCTAAAACTAACTTTTTCATTTTTTTAAATCTTTAATTAATTGTTATACATCTTTTTGATTATTAGTTAAAATGAAAGTTAAAACACAAACCTCATAAAAAATGTTAAATTTTAACATTAATTTTTTAATGATAAAAATAAAAAAGAGCAGATCATAAAAATCTGCTCTCACACCACTTAAATATAATATATGAAAATTAATTTCTTGCAAATCCGGTTCGGAATCCACCGTTTCCTCTGCTTTCTCCTCCCCCTCTGTTCTGTTCTCTGGGAGCTGAATTTTCGTTTCCTCTGAATCCTCCGTTTTTTCTGAAACCGCCTCCATTATTTTCAATTCTCGGAGCTTCTTCTCTTCTTACTTCTCCGCCTCTGAAACCTCCGCCTCTGGTTCCGCTGTTTTCAGTTCGCTCGTTTCTGAAACCGCCATTGCCCCTAGTAGAACCTATTTCATTCCCTCCACGGAAACCTCCATTATTTCGTACTTCATTATCGTTTCTGAAAAACGGACTGTTGTTTCTGTTTTCTGCCTGATTGCGGAAACCTCCGTTATTTCCATCTCTTACACCGCCACGGAAACCATTATTAGGTCTGTCGCTTCCTCTTACGATATTAAAAGTAGGGTTATCATAGCTACGGAATCTGGTTCTGTCTACTCTGTAAATATTGATATTTACATTTCTGTAGCGCGGCATCGGTCTGCAAATCCCTGCATAATGCGTTCTTCGGTAATTCTGGAAATATACTACAGGACTGTATCCTCTGTAATAATTATTCTGGAATACAACAAAAACTCTTGGTCCCATAATTCTTTCCAATGCATAGAATCTGTCATAATACCATCTGTCCGGATTGTATCTGTAGAAATTGTTCCATGTGGAAAAACTTACATACAGATTATTCAGTCTCAGGATCTGGTCTATCTGCCAACGATTCAGCCTGTTTTGGGCAAAAAAGCCATTCCAGTTGATGCTTATAATGCTGTTCCTGTAATCATTGTAATTGGTCTGGTAATAATCCTGCGGATAATTGTAGTAATAATCATCAGGGAAATAATTCTGATCGTCTTCATCGCTGTAATAGCCTCCGTCATTCTGATAATAGCCGTCATCTCCCCAACCATTATTCGGATACTGCTGAGCAAACGATAAAGTCGCCATACCCAAAGCAAAACTGATTAATATTTTTTTCATTTCTATAGTCGTTAATTGGTTAATATAGTCGAATTTTCTCTTCTATCTTTTGGATATAAATAAAAAAAAGAAGTTAAATCTTCCGATTCAACTTCTTTTAATTTATTATTAACTAATTGATAATTAAATGTTAAATTTATATCCTTCCACTGTCTTTAATCCAATAAGCTATTTTTTGGTTAAAATCTTTCTGCTCTTTCAGATCTTCCAGATTAAGATGCATTCTGTATCTCCAGTAATGTGGAAAAACTGCGGGATTGTTGATTCTTTCATTATCCATTTTAGGATTGCTAAGATTTTTATCCGTTGCTAAAAACTCCTGAATCGGGAAAATTGCCAGCATCGAATCATTATAAAGATGCTGTTTCATTATAATTTCAGCTAAGTGAGGATCCAGTTCTTCCGGAGCTTTTCCATACTGTACCAACTGCTGATTGAAATACTTTTGTGTAAGCACCGGATCTTCTTTCCACCATTGTCTCAACGTCGAACTGTCATGTGAGGAAGCCGTAACAACATTCAGATAACCTGCATCTTTTGGATTATAAAAAGGAATATTATCCGAAGGCATTCTCTGAACTTTTAAAGCTATAATCGCGAGTTCATCCATCACAACAGGAACACAGTCCGGAACAAGGCCTAAATCTTCTCCGCAGATCAGCATTTCTGTAGCATTAAGAATCATCGGAAGTTTTTCCATAGCTTTTTCAAACCAAAGATGATCCTGTCTTTTGAAGAAATAATCGTGATAAAGGTCATAGATGGATTTTTTCTCCCAATCCGAAAGATATTTATAAGATTCTGTGTTGTACACATTAAATCTCGGATGATAAACAACCTGTCCGTTTCGTTCTTCAATTAAAAATAAAACATTGGCACAAAGAGAAATCAGCTGATCTTCAATCGGACCTCGTGGATTTTTCTTAAAAAAGTCGGCTAATTTACGCTGTGTATTGAATTCTTCTTTAAATGAATAGGTTCCGTTCTGGTTGTTATTGATAAACTCAAGTGCTTTTCCGCTGTTTTCGCCTAAATATTTCCAGAGAATCTGATCATTGATAAATGTCTTACAGTATCTGTCGAAATTAAAAGGAATATGTCTCGCATTGAATTCTTCCAGCGTAATAGGAACGGCAGGATAAAAATATCCTAAAATTCCCTGAGTTGCAGAAACCGGCATTCTCCAGATTCTGAAAAACCCTAAAATATGATCGATTCTCATCGCATCAAAATACTGTTCCAATGCTTTGAACCTGTTTTTCCACCACTTGTAATCATCAGCTTTCATGGCTTCCCAATTGTAGGTAGGGAATTCCCAGTTCTGCCCCAATTCTGTGAACTGATCCGGCGGTGCTCCTGCCTGAAAATCCATTCCGAAAAGTTCAGGTTCTGTCCATGCTTCCACAGAATGTCTGTAGATTCCGATCGGCAGATCCCCTTTTACGGAAATTCCGAGGTTATGCGTATAATCAATCGCATCCTTTAATTGCTTATGAAGCTGATACTGAACCCATGCATGAAGCATAGAAGCATCATAATCTTTACTTTTTGCTGAAAAAAATGTAGAAACCTTTCCTGCAATATATTTTTTATGCGTTTTCCATTCGTTGAAATTCGGAGTCTTGTATTTGTCCCTCAGTACACAGAATGCTACATAAGGAAGAAGCCAGCTCTCGTTATCTTTGATGAATTTCTTGAAGTTTCTGTCCTTGTAAATCTTTTCTTTATCTTCATTGAAAACGACTTTCAGATACTTCCACTTTCCAAAAATCATCTTTTCGTAATCGATTAATTCTAATGAATTTAGTTCTGACTTTTCAGCCTGATAATCTTCCATTAAATCTTTAGGTAACGCAAAATCGAGATTCTCAAGGGAAATATATTGCGGATGAAGCGCGTACACAGAAACTGCAGCATAAGGATATGAATCTGTCCATGAATAATTTGCCGTTGTATCATTAATCGGCAGAATCTGGATAATTCCGAGATTGGTTTCTTTTGCCCAATCTGCCAGTTTTTTCATGTCAGAAAATTCACCAACACCGAAACCGTCTTTCGTTCTCAGAGAAAAAACAGGAACCGCAACTCCTGCATCGTGATACATCTGATACAGTTTGAACTTAAAATAATGATCCGAAACAATCTGTAAAACGTCTTTCGAATGATTTGGTAATGCAAATCTGTTTTCGCCTGTTTCCACATCGATTACTTTACCTTTAGCCGCATCGTAAAGACAGTATTTATATTGAATAAATTCGTTTTCAGGAATTTCCAGAGAAATTTCCCAAATGCCGAAATCGGTCTGAGACAGATGGATCGCCTTTTCGTAGTCCCAATTTCCTAATGAAGCCGTACTTCCGAATACAACAATCTTCCAGTCCGGATTATAAATCGGAGCTTCTATTCTGAATAAATGCGTATGCTTCTTCAGCACAGAAACTTTTTCCGGCTTGAAGGTGTTCAGTTTGTTATAGAGAATTTTATTATTGAGGTAGTTTTCAGGAAAATTTTTATTATTCCATTCGTCAAAAACCACAAATTCCTTGTAATTGTGCGGAAAAGTAAGATGATGCGGAACAAACTCCTCGCGAAGAATATTTCCTCTTTCATCGATAAGCTGATAATGATATGATATGGTTTTGGAAAAGTAATCTACCTCACACTTCCACAATCCGTTTTCTCCGTAAAACATAGCATGAGTCTGATGTACAGAGCCTTCGTCTTTGATCATCAACCGAAGATTTTCTCCAACTTTTGTACTGTAACCTACATTAAAGTATAGCTTCATTTATATTTTTTTATAAAAATACATTATAATCCTGAAAAATAAAACTTATTGAATATCAAATATTCATTAAAAAAACCTTTTCAAAATGTCTGAAAAGGTTTCTAAGCTTTACACAAAGTTAAAGATTATTCTGTTACTAAAATTTTCTTGTTTAATAATACTTTTCCTGATTCGTCGGTAATGTTTACCAGATAAGCTCCGCTGATCAGATTTTTAAGATAAACCTGTTGATTTAATAAACCTTCTTTTACAGATAAATTCTGTTTCATCACATTTTTTCCTGAGAGATCGAAAACATTCAGTTTAATATTTCCTTTTACAGTTTTATCATTTACATTGATGTTAATGTACTTTTCATCCACTCTTGTCGGATAAATATCCAGATTGGCAAAAGCATTATTGGAAATGGCTTTATCGTTCGCAAAATATTTACTTGCCAAATCATAAATATGCAGATTCTGCTCTCCTCCAAGTGGTTTTGCCTGTAAAGTAGTAAGGTCTACTTCATACAGAGAAGCTCCTTTTGCACTTGCAATCACCACTTTCCCTTTTGAATTTACAGCAGATCCGTTTACCGAATAATTTTCAGGAATTCCTGCAATTTTTCCTATAAATTTAGCCTTCATTTCCTTTGGAGAAAGTTTGAAAACATTTCCCGAAGCCGAAAAAACATAGAAATTATTTTCTGCATCCGCAATCATATCCCCTCCGAAACCTGTTTCAATGGTGGTGAAAGAATTTTTTCCGTTGGAAGCATCATCTTTAATAATTCCCAAATCGTTAACCACATATTGATTTCCTTTTCTGCTGATCTGCAAAAACTGTGTTCCGGAATTGTTGATCGCGTAAATATTTCCGTCATAACCTGTTGTCATTCTCGTTACATGAGAATTGATGTCACATGAAGTAACTCTTGCCACACTGTTTTCCACCAATGTAATTTCCTTTGTTTTGGCATTTAAAACATAAATATTGGAAGAAAACATAGGCATATACACCAGATTATTATTGTAAGAATCATAAGCCAGTGTTGCCATATTTACAGCCTGCGCGTTATTGTAGGTATTTTTATCCTCAGTTACAGCGCCGTTTCTACTTTGTGAAAAAACTCTTGCAGAAGAATCTGCATTAAAAATCTGTTCTCCGGAAGTTCCGCTTGTTCCGTCGATGGCACGGAAATCATTGAAAACAATACTCTGAGTATCTTTCCCGACCAAAGCAAAAAAATCCTGCTGTGCCGAAGCGTTTGCGCCCATCAACAACAGGAATAAAGGGAATAAATGTCTTTTCATAGTCTATTCATTTAAATTTTTAATCATTTTATTATGACTAAGTTACGTAATTTTTGGATTGAATATGAAAAAAAATTAAGACTGTGATTTAGGTTTAAAAATTAGTTTTTAACGCAAAGCTGCAAGTTTTTTTGAAAATGTCTGAGTATATTTTTCGTTTGCGAAAGCGTTTCACTCAGCAAAATTTGTCATGCTGAAAAAGCATCTCTATGATTGTATTTGATAAATTTTTCCTTCGTTGAAATAACAGAAGCGTATATAAAAAACTCCCGCAGATTATACAGATTTGGCGGATGATTCTGTAAAAAATCTGCGTAACCTATACAATCTGCGAGAAATAAAAAATCTAAGCTTTTAATTCAAAATGCTGAAAATATCTTTCGTCCCCGAAGACATTTGATTTTGTCTAAACTTCAATTTCGCTCAGCAAAATTATTCACAAAGTTTGTCATGTTGAAAGCATCTCTATAATTATATTTTATAGATTTCTCCTTCGTCGAAATGACAGAAGCTTGTATAAAAAATCCCGCAGATTATACAGATTTGGCGGATGATTCTGTAAAAAATCTGCGGGAGATATATTAAAAGCCGTAAAGCTTTACTCTAATTCAAAACATAAGAAGTTCCGTCTCTTCCGTCTTTCAGTTCGATACCTTCAGCAAGAAGTTTATCGCGGATCTGATCGGAAAGTTCGAAATTTTTTGATTTTCTTGCCTGATTTCTCAACTCGATTAAAACTTTCAGGGTCTGATCCAGTTTTTCATTGTTGTTCTCCTCAATCGTCTGAAGTCCCAAAACGTCGAAAACCAAAGCGTTTAAAGTAGATTTCAGTTCCTCTAAATCTTTCGTTGAGATTGTTTCCTTCCCATCATTTAAAGCAAAGATATATTTTACAGCTTCAAATAAATGTGCAATTAAAACCGGAGAATTGAAATCGTCCGTTAATGCATCATACGCTTTATTTTTCCATTCTTCAAGACTGAAACCTGATTGTTTTTCATCATTCGGAGTAATGCTGTTCAACACTTTAATGGCTTCCATCAATCTCGTGTATCCTTTTTCACTCGCAATCATGGCATCATTTGAAATATCTAAAACACTTCTGTAATGTGCCTGCAAAAAGCAGAAACGAACGATGGAAGGATGGAAAGGCTTTTCGAAGAAATCGTTTTCTCCTGTCACCAACTGCATCGGCAAAATATAATTTCCGGTGGATTTGCTCATACGCTGAGAATTCATCGTCAACATATTGGCGTGCATCCAGTAATTTACCGGAGAAGCATCATTGCAGGCTTTTCCCTGTGCGATTTCACATTCGTGGTGCGGGAATTTCAGATCCATTCCGCCTCCGTGAATATCGAAAGTTTCTCCTAAATATTTTGTACTCATTGCAGTACATTCCAGATGCCATCCCGGAAAACCTTCTCCCCATGGCGAATTCCATCTCATGATGTGTGCCGGAGAAGCTCTTTTCCACAATGCGAAATCCTGCGGATTTTTCTTTTCACCCTGTCCGTCAAGATCTCGGGTATTAGCAAAAAGTTCTTCGATATTTCTTTTTGAAAGTTCACCATAGTTTAAGCCTCTTCTGTTGTATTCCAACACATCGAAATACACAGAACCGTTGCTTTCGTAGGCGAATCCTCTTTCTATTAACTTTTGAGTCAGCTCGATCTGTTCCACGATATGACCTGTTGCAGTCGGTTCAATATTCGGAGGAAGTAAATTAAACATATCCAACACTTTATGAAAATCGACGGTGTATTTTTGTACGATTTCCATTGGTTCTAACTTTTCAAGACGAGTCTGTTTCACGAATCTGTCGTTGTTCACGTCGCCGTCGTCGGTAAGGTGACCTGCATCGGTAATGTTTCTTACGTAACGAACTTTATAACCCAAATGCATCAAGCTTCTGTAGATGAAGTCGAAAGAAAGGAAAGTTCTTACATTTCCCAAGTGTACATTGCTGTAAACGGTCGGTCCGCAGACGTACATTCCTACATTTCCTTCTAAAATCGGCTTGAATATTTCTTTTTCTCCCGCAAGCGAGTTGTATATTTTTAGTTGCATTTTTTTTATTTGATTTAATGATTTTAAATTTAGTAAAGTTTTTATTGATTAAAAGATTTTCATCTTTTAACAGCAGCAGATACACCAACAACAAATAATGGTTGTTACAAATATCTTGTATGAAACTTTTTTAAATTTTATCATTATAATTTACTTCCAGAAAATTTCAGGTTTAATATAAAAAACGGTATCAATAAAATATAACACTCCTTTTTGTGTAATGACATTTTCGTCATGGAGATCTTCCAGAATAATTCCTAAGGAAGAGTTATAGTAATCATTGTTTCTTATATTTTCAAATCCATTATTACCAAGAAAACTTTTAACTTCTCTGAGATCAGTTAACTGATCTAATTTAACAAATCTTTGTTTAACAACTGCATATAAACTGTCTGAATTCAAATAAAATCCAATTAATTCATATGCTGTATCCGGAAAAAAATAATTATTTAAAAGGAGATTATGAAAGTAATCCAGCCATGATTCATAGTAAATAGAATCATTCAGCTTTAAAACAAAACTATCATCTTTCAAATATACTTTTTGTTCCGCTCCTTCTGATACAAACAGATTAAAATCTATCGTATTATACCAAAAGTTATTAGAATTAATCCAATCGATTAACTCTAATGTTTCTTTTCTTTTGAAATACTTTTCTTTTGAAGCCAGCCTGCCTGTTTCTTGGCTTCTTCTAAGGTAACCGGCGATTGTTTGGATAGTATTTCCATACTTAACTTCGCTCTTTCCTGAAAGGATATATTGGAGTTCATATTTAATATCGTTTAACATTGTTAAAAATAGTACAATTTTTCATTTAATCCAATTTCGCATGGCTTCCTACATAATGAAGAAACTCCTGTCTTGTAATAGGATTGGTTCTGAAAATTCCGCTTAATTCTGCGGTAATGGTAGAACTTGCGGTATCTTTTATTCCTCTGCAATTAACGCAAAGGTGTTTTGCATCAATAATACAGGCAACGTCTTTTGTTCCTAAAGCTTCTTTCAGGGCATTCACAATCTGCATTGTGAGTCTTTCCTGAACCTGTGGTCTTTTTGCATAATAATCCACAATCCTGTTAATTTTTGAAAGACCTATAACTTCTCCGTTCGAAATGTAAGCAACGTGTGCTCTCCCGATAATCGGCAGGAAATGATGTTCACAAAATGAATAAACAGTGATGTCTTTTTCCACCAACATCTGGCGGTATTTATATTTGTTTGAAAATGTAGAAATTCCCGGTTTGTTTTCAGGAAGAAGTCCTCCGAAAATTTCATTCACGTACATTTTAGCAACACGTTTCGGAGAGTCTTTTAAAGAATCATCGGTCATGTCTAAACCCAGCGTTTCCATGATTTCCCCAAAAAGTTCGGTAATTTTTTCTATTTTTTCTTCCGGTGATTTATCAAAAGCATCTTCCCTTATAGGCGTATGTTCTTTTCCTGTGAAAATATCATCGTCGTTATCCGTAAAATCAACCATTTTTATTTAATTTGCACAAAAATACGGATAAAATCTGTTCGTCATATTTAATTTGGGCGAAAAACATTATCTTTCGCGCCCACTATCATTTTACATCATGATTATTGCTGAAGAAGTACAAAACGAATCCCAGAGGAAGGAATTTTTAGAATTTCCGGCAAGGCTTTATCAAAAAGACAAAAACTATATAAGACCCAGAAATATTGATATTGAAGATGTTTTTAATCCTCAGAAAAACAGGTTTTTTAAAAACGGGGAATGTGCAAGATTTTTGTTTAAAAATAAAGAAAATAAAACCGTAGGCAAAGTTGCGGTTTTTATCAACGAAAGCTATGAGCAAAAACAGCCTACCGGCGGAATCGGATTTTTCGACTGTGTAAACGATCAGGAAACTGCAAATTTTATTTTTGATTATTGTAAAAGCTGGCTTCAGGAAAGGGGAATGGAAGCAATGGACGGACCGATTAATTTCGGGGAGCGTGACAAATTCTGGGGATTGGTAATTGAAGGTTTTATCGAACCTTTGTACGGAATGAATTATAATTTCCCTTATTACAAAGAGCTTTTTGAAAACTACGGATTTAAAATTTATTTTGAGCAGCTTTGTTTTTCAAGACCTATTTTTGCCGAAGTTTCGAGACTTTTTACGGTTATGCATGCCAAACACAGTAAAAATCCCGATCTTTCTGCAAAACCCATGACGAAAAATAATCTGGAAAAATTCGCCAAAGATTTTACAGAAATTTATAACAAAGCGTGGGCTGCACACGGCGAAGGAAAATGCATACAGGAATCTAAAGTGCTGAAAATGTTCAAAATGATGAAACCGATCATCAATGAACATATTTCATGGTTTGTTTATGAAAATGAAAAACCGATTGCGATGTGGATGAATCTTCCGGATACGAATCAGTGGTTTAAATATCTGAATGGGAAATTCGGGATCTGGGAAAAGCTGAAGTTTCTCTGGATCAAACAGTTTAAGAAGAACGAAAAAATGGTTGGTCTGGTTTTCGGCGTTGTTCCGGAATGGCAGAGGAAAGGTGTTGAAGGCTACATGATCTGGGAAGGAACACAGCATTTGAGAAAACATACGGATTTTAAAATCATAGAAATGCAGTGGATCGGAGATTTCAATCCTAAAATGATTAAGATTGCCGAAAATCTTGACACCACGATCACCCGAAAATTAGCGACATACCGTTATCTTTTTGACAGAAATAAGGAGTTTGAAAGACATCCTGTTTTATGATTTATAGGGTTTTCGGCGGCTTCGCC
>NZ_JBBCQL010000151.1:0-11244 GCF_037149975.1 Chryseobacterium sp. VD8
TTTAAAATATACCATGCAGGAAAACATTGTTTTTATAAAGGAAAATATAAGATCCTATTTTTCCAATAAACGTGCTATCAATAGTAAATATTAATAAATTTTCCCGATCTTAAAGTGATAAAATTCAAATTAAGCAAGACCAGTTTTATATTGTTAAATGTATTTATTTTTCTGATCATTATAGTCAGATCTATATATCTTTATGATGTAGTGAAAAATAGAGAGGTTTTTTTTGAATTAATTATTGCTTTTTTAAGTAGTTTTCTTTCATTATTTCCGTTTACTTTTTCCTGGTATAAATTTGGAAGACCAAGACTTACGGACTGGGTTAAATTCTCGACATTTTTATATCTTATATTAAATTATTATCTTGTTTCAGACAAATTTGATTTAAAGGATGTAGGCATTTACGGTGAAGTCTACGTTAATATCTCTTACATATATGATACTTTAGTCGTTATATTTGTTGGACTGCTCACAATAAATTTTATTGATTTTGTTTTTTTAATCATTAATTTTAAAAATATAAAGGAAACAGCAAGTTCTAGTTTAAAATATAATTATGTATTAAGAAATGAAAAAATATTTATTTATATTTCCATTATTTTTATGGTGCTGTCTTACTTTTTACTTTTAACGGGTGTGATAGGGTATGGATCAGACGGAGAGGCAGCATCAGGAACTTATTCTTTCTTGATTCAGATTATCAACTATTTTTCTCCCCTTTTTTACTTTACCTATGTTATTATAAGATACATGTCAGGCAATAATTCAAAATTATTTTCTAATAGTTTTAAATTATATAATATTCTTTATATAGTTTTTGGTTTGGCAGCTGGTATGAAGGGAATATTAATCTTCGGAATCGTATTGTTTTTAATACCTTTCTTAGCCTCAGGAAGAGGGATTCCTCTAAAGGTAATTATACCTTTGGCTTTATTTTTAACGGTGTTGTATCCTTTTAATAGTAATTATCGTGACGCTTTAGCAAATAACAGTTCTAAAATAGCAGCAATGCAAATAGCAGCTGTAAAAACAATGAATATAGATTTTTCAGGTAGCTTGAATAAAAGTACAAACAATTACTCAGACAGGATATCTATGTTTTCTTACTTATTATTTTCGGTTGAAAACGAGCCAGATTGGAATTTTTATAAAAACATGGAGCGTTTTGTTTATTTACCTGTAAGTATGATTCCCAGAATTTTTATACCTTCAAAGCCTTCTGAAGAAAATGGATTACATCTTCAGCAGATGATTGTTAGAGGAATTAAGAATTCACCTACACCAACCGTATATGGATGGGCATATTTGGAAGGGGGGATTATTTTTGTCTTTTTACACATTGCTATTCTTTCAATAGTATTAAATATAATACAGTTCCTTCCATCTAAAGGGAGCATGTTTTATTTTGTTTTTTACTCCCAGGTTCTAATAAAAAGTATAATTATAGAGCAGGATGTGTACTTTTTTATTGCAACTTTGTTTCAAATGATTATAGTGTATTATTTTTTTTCAAAAATATTTTTTAAAAAAGTTAGCAGTAAATAATCATTTTAAAAATAATGATAATTATTTTATTTTTTTTACTCTTATTGTTTACAATACTAGAACACCAGAGAAGATATAATTTTCATTGGGCATTGTTTGTATTTTCTCTTTTTTCTATTGTCTTGCTGGAATCTATTAAGTTTGATTCAGGTATTGACTTTTGGAATACCTATAATCATTACCAGTTCTTTAACTTAAATGATACAAGATATCGTTATGAATTTTTATATAAATATTCAGTTTATTTTTTCAGAAATGTTCTGAATTTCAGCTATCCGTTTTTTTTGTTTTTTTATTATTCTGTCATTTATAGCTTATATTATTTTTCTTTTAATAAAATTACTAAATACCCAATAACTGCATTATTACTTGTATTTGCCTGTACAGTTGGACTTTTTGGGAGTAACCGACAGCTTTTAGCAATTGCAATTGGCTTTTTTGCATATATCTATTTTTTAAAGGAAAAGAAAATATCATATCTGTTTTTTATTTTAATTGCTGCTTTTTTTCACTATTCGGCATTTATCTATGTTTTTTTGGTTTTTTTAGATAGAAGGATAAATCATAAAATTTGGATTGTTACACTATTTGCTTTATTATTATTTAATATCACGGGTATTAATTTTACAATATTTAATTTTGTAATTAGTAATTTTGCTCCTGAAAAAATAGTAAATATTATTAAAGGTTATAATATTGGATTTGCAAAAATGCAATCAAACTATTATATGTTTATAGTCGGAATTGTAAGGAGAGGTTTACCTATATTTCTTATGATTCGATATAAAAATTTTTTACAGGATAAATCTTATTATCAATTATTATTAAACACGTTGTTTTTTTCATTGACAACTTATGTATTCTTTTTTGGAAAGTTAGAGTATATGAGTTCCAGGGTTTCTGTATATTTTATAATTTTAGAGGTTATTTTATATGTCTGTCTGATTCCGATTATGAATAAAATGGGTAGAAAAAATCTTTATTTAATTTTTTTACTTCTGTTCGCAGGGATGGAATTTGTCAGATATGTTTTTGTTGATCCACGACCGTTTGTTCCTTTTAAAACTTTATTTTTTTCTTTTTAAAATCATATGAAAGTCACTTTTTTTCTTAGATTCCCAAATCCAAAATTCTTGAGTATAGCAAAACTATTTTCTGTACTCAGCGCCGAAATGATTAATAAAGGGATAGATACAAAAAATATTTACGAGGTAGATCCAAATTTTTCATTTTTCGGATTTATTAGAACTAACCTTTATTTTAGAAAAAATCAAAATGAGATAAACCATATTACAGGAGCTATACATTGGTCTGTATTTTTGTTAAAAAGAAAAAATACAGTTCTTACCATACACGATGCCGGAAATATTTCAGAACTCAGTGGATTAAAAAAATATCTTTTTAAACTTCTTTGGTTTTACTTACCGTTGAAAAAATTAAAATATATTACAGTAATTTCCGAAAAATCAAAAAAAGAATTAGTAGAACTGTTTCCATGGGCTGAAAATAAAATAACAGTAATACCCAATTGTCTTACTATACCTTATCAGAATTTTGTAAAACCAGCCAATTCAAAGCCAGTAATTCTAGCATATGGATTCTATCCTAAAAAAAACCTATACAGAGTTTTACAGGCTATCGTTGGCATTGATGTTAAAATAATTATTATTGGCTCATTATCTTCCGAAGTAATGAAATTTTTACAAGATAATAATATTGATTATATTAATTATGAAATAGCAACTGAAGAAGAATTAATTGAAGCTTATAAAATTTCTGATATATTATGCTTTCCTTCATTGTATGAAGGTTTCGGATTGCCAATACTAGAAGGGCAGGCGATGAAGTGCTGTGTTATAACATCTGATATGAGTCCCATGAAAGAAGTTGCTGGAGATGGAGCAATCCTTGTCAATCCAAACTCAACTGAAGAAATAAGAAATGCCATTAACGATATAATTTCTGATCAGGAGTTGAGAAATAAATTATTAAAATTAGGGCATCAAAATGTAATAAAGTATTTTCCGGAAATAATTGCCGAAAAATATATTGATTATTATAAAATGATGTTAGACAAGAAGTAATGATACTATAATAAAGTTCGGGCGTATTAAAAATAAAATACTTAGATTAGTTAGGGTAAAAGATAAGATAAAGTTAAATTTTGTTTTTTAATATTTTATGAGAAGGTAATTTTATAAGTGATAATGTTTGGATTAGAATGGATATATTGATTCTTGGTTCAAAATCAATATAAAAATTACAATTAGAAATAAAATAGATATTGCTTCAAGCGTGATATGGTACTGATTTCCTGTTATAGATACTAGTTCAAAAATTACAGGTAAAAATAGCTATTTTATTATGATAGAATAAAAGCAGGATATGTGCAGATTCAACTATTTTGCCGGAGCTAAAGTGTTTTCCAGAACATAAATATTTATTGGAAGATCCTTTATGCGAGAATGCTTGCTAAATTTATCAAAAATGTTAAGTAATGAAAATCTTCAAACAAAGTGCAATAGAATGAAAGCAGTTTTCTTAATTATTGATTATGTTCCTCATCAGGAAAACACAATAAAAAAATTAATTGAAAAAACAGATTGTGAAGTTTTAGCATTTCACGCTGCTCTTTTTGATAAAAGTATTCCTGAAATAAAAAAATTTGAAACCTATCAATATAATCAGTTTACCAAAGAAGATATCTTAAAAAAGATAAAAAAATTTCAACCGGATTTTATTGTTACTGCAGGTTGGATGATAAAAGAATTTATTTGGGTTTGTAAACAGATTACCAAAGATGGAAAAATACCTGTTGTTGCTCAATCTGATACTCCTTGGTATGGGAAAATTACACAAAAGATTAATAGTGCGATTAGTCCTTTTCATCTGTCAAAGGCTTTTACACATCTATGGGTTGCAGGTTATCAACAATATGAATATGCAAGAAAATTAGGTTTTGCCAATAATAAAATTCTTATGAACTCATTAAGCGCAGATGTAAGACATTTTAGTAAGGTGAATATCGAAAATAAAAAGTTAGAATATCCAAGAAATTTACTGTATATTGGTAGATTTTCGGAAGAGAAAGGAATAAAAATATTATTAAATGCTTGGGAAGAAATCAAGGATAAAAAAAGTTGGAAATTAGTTTTTGTAGGTAAAGGTGATTTGAAAAGTGAAATAGATAAATGCAATGACGTAGTAATAAAAGATTATATGAATCAAAAAGATTTATTACTTGAGATGCAAAATTCAGGAGCTTTTGTTTTATCATCCATTTCAGAATCATGGGGATTAGTTCTGCATGAGGCAGCTTCAGCTGGTTTACCTATTATTTGTACAGATGTATGCGGTGCATCTCCTCACTTTGTAATTAATAATTATAACGGCTATAAAGTAAAGCCAGATACAACTTTACTAAAAAATGCTATTGAGAAACTCATCAGTAAAACAGATGAAGAACTTATGAATTTTTCTTACAATAGCAGAATTTTAGGTAACTCTATAACGCAGGATACATCAATAGCAAATTTATTACAGGTAATTTCATGATACTAATAGACGCATTATACATCAACAACAGCGGTGGGAAAGTTCTGTTAGATTATCTTATTGAAGAACTGGAGAAAACCGATAAAGAAGCTTTTTATCTTTTGGATGAACGTATTCAGAAAGAAAAATTACAGTTAAAAAAAAATAAAGTAATATACTTAAAGGCTTCTTTAATAAAAAGAAGAAACTTCTACAAAGAAAATAAAAATAAGTTTTCTTCGATACTGTGTTTCGGAAATCTTCCTCCTAATATTAAAACTTCCGCTAAAGTTTATACCTACTTTCATCAGCTGTTATTTTTGGATCTTCCAAAAGAAATGTCTTTTATAAGTAAAAAGATATACTACATCAAAACACGTTTTCTGAATGCTTTCAAAAAAAATACAGATTACTGGCTGGTTCAGACAGAGTTGGTTAAAGAAAAACTGTCAAAAAAATATGCGATTCCGGAAAGTAATATTTTGGTCATTCCCTTTTATCCTCCTTTCACTTCAGAAGTTAAAACAAATATCAGAAAAGAGCATCAGTATATTTACGTCAGCAATGTGTCAAAACACAAAAATCATCTTAGGCTGATTGAAGCATTCGCGAAATTTTATGATAAACACAAAAAAGGAAAACTCATTCTAACGATTCCTGATGATGCTTCTGAAATATTAAATTCAATTAATGAAAAAGTAAATCAGGGATATCCTGTTGAAAATATTGGATTTGTATATCGAAATTCTTTACGCCAATTATACATGGAATCAGAATATCACATATTCCCATCCCTTACGGAAAGCTTCGGTTTAGGCTTGGTGGAAGCTATAGAAAACGGCTGTAAGGTTATTGGTGCAGATTTACCTTATACCTATGCAGTCTGCAAGCCAAGTCTGGTTTTTAATCCTTTAGAAGTAGATTCTATTACTGAAGCATTATCACTATCTTTGCAAAAAAATACAATAAACTCGGAGTCTAAAGTAAAGAATGAAATCAATACATTAATTTCTTTACTGCATTAAAATATAAATTATGGAAATACAAAATAAAGTCCTTCTTATCACAGGTGGAACAGGTTCATTCGGAACGGCTGTTTTAAGAAAATTCATCAATACAGATCACTTCAGAGAAATCCGTATTTTTTCCCGTGACGAGAAAAAGCAGGATGATATGAGAAACCAGTTTAAAAGCGATAAACTGAAATTCTATATCGGAGATGTAAGAGATTACAGAAGTGTAGAACCTGCAATGAGAGGAGTAGACTATGTATTTCATGCCGCTGCACTTAAGCAGGTGCCTTCATGTGAATTTTTCCCGATGCAGGCCGTAAAAACCAATGTGGAAGGAACTCAAAACGTAATTGATGCCGCAACTAAAAATAATGTGAAAAAAGTAATCTGTCTAAGTACAGACAAAGCAGCATACCCTATCAATGCAATGGGAATTTCCAAAGCAATGATGGAAAAAGTAGCGGTTGCCGCATCACGGAATCTGGAAAATACAACAGTTTGCCTTACAAGATATGGAAACGTAATGGCTTCAAGAGGATCGGTAATTCCGTTATTTGTAAAACAGATTAAAAATGGCGAATCCATTACCATTACAGATCCGAGTATGACAAGATTCTTAATGTCGTTAGAGGAGGCGGTAGATTTAGTTCTTTTTGCTTTCGAACACGGAAACTCAGGAGACCTTTTCGTTAATAAAGCGCCTGCAGGAACCATCGGAGATCTTGCTCAGGCTTTGAAAGAAATGTTTAAAGCCGATAATCCGGTAAAAGTAATCGGAACGAGACACGGTGAAAAACTCTACGAAACCCTTTGTACGCGTGAGGAAATGCTGAAAGCAGAAGATATGGGAGAATTTTACAGAATTCCTGCCGATAACAGAGATCTTAATTACGCACAGTATTTTTCAGAAGGGGTAGAAGATATTTCCAAAATAGAAGACTACCATTCTCACAATACAAAACAGGAAGATGTTGAAGGAATGAAGAAACTTTTATTAAAACTCCCTTTAATCAGAAAAGAAGTTCTGGGAGAAGATATAATGCAATATCCTGATTAATTTTTATTATGGCTATTCCTGCAATCATAGAAGGAGGAAAATATTCTGACGAAAGAGGCAGTTTGTTTTTTAACAATAACTTTGATGTTTCGGCAATTAAAAGAATATACTGTATCGAAAATAAAGATACAGATTTTATAAGAGGCTGGACAGGTCACAAAACTGAACAGCGATGGTTCTCTGCATTACAGGGAATCTTTATCATAAGATTAATAAAAATTGATCATTGGGAAACACCCTCAAAAGATTCAGAAATTTTGGAATTTGAACTTCATGCAGATCAGTTGGATATTCTTCATATTCCACAAGGATATGCAAGTGCCATTCAATCCAAAGTGGAAGGATCAAAATTATTGGTAATGGCAGATTATGCTTTGGGAGAAATAGAAGATGATTATCGGTTTTCTATTGATTACTTTAAAAATTTACAGCAATGAAAAAAGTAGGAATTACCGGACAGAACGGCTTCGTTGGTTCGCATTTATATAACACTTTGGGCTTACAGCCTGAAAAATTTGAAAGAATTTCTTTCGAAAGAGATTTTTTCGAATCTCCTGAAAAACTGGACGACTTTGTAAAGCAATGTGATGTCATTGTACATCTTGCAGCGATGAATCGTCATCCCGATCCGGAAGTAATCTTCAATAATAATGTAGAGCTTGTTAAAAAACTGACAGACTCTTTACAGAGAACAGGATCAAAAGCACACGTTCTTTTCTCATCATCTTCTCAGGAAGAAAGAGATAATCTGTACGGTAAATCTAAAAAAGAAGGCAGAGAATTATTTGCAGACTGGGCAAAAAACAATGGAGGTAAATTTACAGGGATGATTATTCCTAACGTTTTCGGACCTTTTGGAAAACCGAATTACAATTCTTTCATCGCAACATTCTGTCATAAACTTACCCACGGCGAAAATCCTGTGATTGATAATGATGGAGAAGTAAAATTAATCTATGTCGGAGAACTTGTTCAGGAAATCATCAATCAGATTGAAGTTGCAGAAACCAACGAATTATATGAAGTTCCTCACACATCCGTAAATAAAGTTTCTGAAGTTTTAGCTAAACTTGAAAATTACAAAAAACTGTATTTTGATAACGGAGAAATTCCGGTGTTGGAAACGAAATTCGATCTTAATCTTTTTAATACATTCCGCTGTTATTTTGATATTAAAAATCATTATCCCGTAAAATTTACACAGCACACCGATCCGAGAGGAGCATTTGTGGAAGTAATTCGTTTGGGAATCGGCGGACAGTGTTCTTTTTCCACTACTGTTCCGGGAATTACCAGAGGAAACCATTTTCATACAAGAAAAATTGAAAGATTTGCGGTAATTAAAGGAAAGGCTCTTATTCAATTAAGAAAAATAGACAGCGATGAGGTTCTGGATTTTTACTTAGACGGAAACGAACCTGCTTATGTAGATATGCCGATTTGGTATACCCACAATATTAAAAACATCGGAGAAGAAGAACTGTACACTATTTTCTGGATCAATGAACCCTTTAATCCGGAAGATTCAGATACCTATTTTGTGGAAGTTTAATAATATTTAATTATAAACTTAACGGGCTTCTCGAATAAACAGACATTAAAATTTATCTTTGCAAAGGCAAAAAAAATACAATGAAAAAACTAAAAGTAATGACGGTTGTAGGAACACGACCGGAAATCATTAGACTATCAAGAGTATTATCAGCTTTGGATGCTTCCGAAGCCATTGAACATATTATCGTCCATACAGGTCAAAACTACGATTACGAGCTGAACCAGATCTTTTTTGAAGATTTGGGACTTCGTAAACCGGATTATTTTCTGGAAGCAGCAGGTAAAACGGCAACAGAAACGGTGGGAAATATTTTAATTAAAATAGATCCTCTTTTGGAAGAATTGCAGCCTGAAGCATTTTTGGTTTTAGGAGATACCAATTCTTGTCTTTGTGCCATTCCTGCCAAGAAAAGACAGATTCCTATTTTCCATATGGAAGCAGGAAACAGATGTTTCGATCAGCGTGTTCCGGAAGAAACCAACAGGAAAATTGTAGATCACACTGCAGATATTAATTTAACGTATTCAGACATCGCAAGAGAATATCTTTTAAGAGAAGGGCTTCCTGCGGACAGAATCATCAAAACGGGTTCTCCTATGTTTGAAGTGCTGAATCATTATCTTCCTCAGATCGAAAGTTCAGATGTTTTAAGCCGTCTGAATTTAGAAGAAGGAAAATATTTTGTGGTATCATCTCACAGAGAAGAAAATATTAATTCTGAGAAAAACTTCAACGGATTAATAGAAAGTTTAAATGCCATTGCAGAAAAATTTGGCTATCCGATCATTGTTTCCACACACCCGAGAACCAGAAATATGATCGATAAAAAGCAGGTTGAGGTAAGACCGGAAATTCAGTTCTTAAAACCGCTTGGATTCCATGATTATAATGCGTTACAGATGAGAAGTTATGCGGTTTTATCAGATTCAGGAACTATTTCAGAGGAATCTTCCATCTTAAATTTCCGCGCTTTAAATATCAGAGATGCACACGAAAGACCGGAAGCAATGGAAGAAGCATCTGTAATGATGGTCGGTTTATCTCCGGAAAGAATCTTACAGGGATTAACGCAGCTTCAGCAGCAGAAAGTAGGAACAGAAAGAAATTACAGACCGGTTTCAGATTATTCAATGCCAAATGTTTCAGAGAAAATGGTAAGAATTATTCTGAGTTATACAGATTACGTTAAAAGAGTTGTTTGGAGCAAAAAATAATGAAAAATCTCTGGATCGCAACCGAACTTTTTTATCCTGAAGAAACTTCAACTTCTTTTATTCTCACAAAAATAGCAAACAGACTTTCGGAAAAGTATGATGTAAAAGTTGTTTGCGGAGATCCTGTGTATGACAAGCAAAAGAAAAGCAGTCATTTTAGTCTGGATTCTCGCGTAAATGTTCACAGAATAAAAGGATGGGGCGGAAACAAAAACAGTCTGTTGAGCAGATCTTTAAGGTTTGTTTTTCTGTCTCTTTCTATCTTTTTCTATCTTTGGAAAAACGTTAAAAAGGGAGAAAAGGTTTTTATGGTTACAAATCCGGCGCCTTTAATTCTGCTTGTTTCAATCCTTAAAAGATTAAAAAAAATTGAATTAATTATTCTGGTTCATGATGTTTTTCCCGAAAATACTATTCCTGCCGGAATTATTAAATCTGAAAAGTCAGTATTATACAGAGTTCTCAGAAGTATTTTTGATAAAGCGTATTCAAAAGCTGATCTGCTGATTACATTAGGCAGAGATATGCAGAAAGTTATTGAAGCTAAAATCAGAAAATATAACCGCCATTCGAAAATTGAGATCATTGAAAACTGGGGAGATACGGAAGGTATTTATCCGCTCTTAAAAGAAGAAGTACTTAATGAGGATTCATCTTTAAAAGACAGGATCATCTTTCAGTATGCCGGAAATTTAGGAAGAGTTCAGGGATTAATTGAATTATTGCATATTATAAAAAAAGTGAAAAACGACCGATTGGCTTTTCATTTTGTAGGAGAAGGTGCTGTTAAAGACACCATGATAGAATATGTAAAAGAAAATCAACTGACCAATGTTTTCTTTGATGGGGCTTATTCAAGAGAAGATCAGCTTCAGATATTAAACAAGGCAGATGTATCTTTTGTAAGTTTAGCGCCTAAAATGTTCGGATTGGGAGTTCCTTCAAAAACATACAATATTTTAGCTGCCGGAAAACCGGTTTTATATGTTGGAGAAAAAAACAGCGAAATAGATTTACTTTTAAGAGAGGAAAATATAGGGTATTCATTTCAGCATTTCGAAGAACAGAACATTCTGGATTTTTTTAATTCTTTCGATGAAACGTCTGTTCAAGGATTAGAAATAATGAAACAAAAAGCAAGAAAAGTAGCAGAGGAAAAATTTTCAGAAGAGATCATACTGAATAAATTTTATAATATTATTTAAATGAAAGTGCTATTCACAGGAGCCAACGGTTTTTTGGGGAAAAATGTAATTCCTTTGCTTCAGAAGAAAAATTTTGAAGTAAAGACCTTTGGAACTTCCAATGCAGATTATATAT
>NZ_JBBCQL010000152.1:0-11187 GCF_037149975.1 Chryseobacterium sp. VD8
TAAGTAAAATATACATTAGGTTCGGTAATAAGATCAAAAACAGGTGGGCAAGAATCATTTCCAGTAATAAGCAATGAAGGTAAAGTTTTTGTAGTAGTTTTTCCTTGAAGATTCACAGCATCAAGGATTACACTACTTCCTCCGTAAACATCCGGGTTATAAATCTTACTTAGATATCCTCTATTATCATAACTTATATAAATATCATTGTATTTATTTCTTTGAATAGCATAACATTCTAAATTTGAATTATTGTAAATTTGATTATATACAACGGATGTAGTCGAATTAAGCATATCTATTGCTAAAATACTCCCTGTTGCATTATTGCCTACATACAGAATAGATGCGTCTTTATTGAATTCTGTAACTGTGGGATGTAAACTTGAAATTGTCAGCAAATAATCGTTTGTTACTTTTCCAATTGAATTATTATATGACATTACCTTAGATTCATGTAAAGATCCTAACCATACAGCAAGACTTATGTAATTCGAAAAACTTGAATTAATAGTAGGTGAAGAAGTTACTTTAGAATTGTAATAATTTATAGGGGCGGTAATATTCATATTACTTACAGACGGAACACTATGCAACCCTGTATTATCCACCAAATAACTATACATCTTAACATCCATTGGAAAACATACCCAAACAGATTTTCCATCTGCGTGAGGGACAACAGTTACACCGTAAGATGCATAGGAATTTCCCATATCGTTATAAAGCGTTACATTCTTTTGTCCATCAACAACTTTACCTAAAGGAACTCCATTACTTACAGCTCCTAAAGACATATCAACAAGCGAATAGGAAACTGCGTCATACGGAAAATTACTTACAAAAACGTAATATTGACTTGGTTTTCCAGGGTGTTTTACAATAGATACCTGCCAAGGACTTATCCCGTTATTAATACCCAAACCATTTTCCATCACCTGATGTTCTCGATTTCTTATTTGGGTACCATCTGTATAAAACAATAAATTGCCATTATTATCACTTACTGTTCCACTCGCCCACAAACTGCTTCTTTGACTATCTACTAGAGTTGTTGTTGTACCATCAAACCTTACACCGGCATAGTTTCCAAAATACCAATTGTCATTTTCACCTTGCGAAAATATCAGTATCGGCAATAAAGTCATTATAATTGTTATATAAAACTTTTTCATGTTTTTAATTTTATATAATTAATTATTTAACTTTTTTCTCAAGCGTTTCAATTCTTTTCTGTTGCTCTATGGTATAAAGCGTAAGTTCTTCAATCTTCTTCAGAAGTAGAATATTCATTTCCTTAAGTTCAATACCATTTTTAATAGCTTCTTCTGTTGTAGGAACTTCCGGAAGATGTCTGTTTTCTTTGATAAATTTTTCAACACTATTTAATGGCATTAATTTATAACCTTTCTCAAAAACATAATCTGCCCATCCGTTATTAGCAGCAATATCTACTTTTACTTTTTCAGTTTTAATTCCGTCTTTTACAAAAAGTTTATATTTTTCACCATCAGCAGCGATTCCATCTGCGGGCAACTGATTGGTAAACTGCCCGATTCCGATTGTTCCGTTATTTCCTACAATCCAATTGCCTATATTTAACTCATTGTTTGGCGACGTCGCATTGTATGGAACAATGTTCGTTCCTATAAATATATTGTTACTTCCAGATGTAATATATCTTGCATTAGAGTAGCCTAGATTAATGTTATTGGAGCCATTATCTAATGCTCTAAACGATTCGCTGCCTACAGATACATTAGCGGTACCACTTTTAAGATATCTCAAACCGCTTACACCTATAGCAGTATTATTAATACCGGTTGATCCATAAGCCATGGCATGAGAACCAATAGCGGTGTTCCCAGAACTGGAAATAAAGGATTCCAAAGCATTTGTTCCTATTGCAACATTGTCTGAGCCGGATTGACTATTATTCATAGCTCCTGAACCAACCGCTGTGTTGGAATTTCCATTTGATAATATGGACATTGCATTACTTCCAATAGCAGTATTTCCACCACCAGTTGTATTTTGAGTAAAAGCCCCAATTCCAAAAACCGTATTAAGAATACTTGTAGCATTATTTACACCACCTCCGAAAAATAAATTTTTGTCCCAAATCTGACCAGTTGAAGAAAGATTTAAGAATACAAATCTTCCATCAGGATTAATTCTCAGTTTTTCCTGATTATTAGTTTTAAAAACCAAAGAAGTGTTGTCTGTAGTTCCAATAAAGTTGCTTGAAGGATTAGTTCCTGAATTCCCAGTTAAACTCCATTGAGCGTTTGCTGTAAAACCTAATACAGCAGAAAGTAGAATAATTGTTTTTTTCATGGTTAAATTTTAAAATTTAATATAAAAAGAAATATAAATTTTGATTTAAATTATTAGCTTTTTGGTCAAATTACTCGAAATTTTACTTTCTGCAAATTAATAATTTTTCTCCCTGTGAGAACCCGTAATAATTATTTTTTTCAAAAATTTTCACGTCTACGAAAAAGCCAGAGTCTTGTAATCTCTCTTTTAAACCTTCAACGGAATAAATCCTCACATGATCCTCCTGCCCGAAATGCTTTAATCTCTCTTTTTCCGTAACGATAGAATAATCTTCATAAATTTCCCCATCTTTAAATGGTGTCTGAATTAAGACTGTTCCACTCTTTTTCAAAACTCGGTAGAGTTCACTCATTGCTTTTTTATCATCTACAATATGTTCCAAAATATGATAACAAATAATGAGATCAAAAGTTTCGTCTTTACAGTCAATATCAGTAATATCGTAGCGGTAGTCAGCTATAAAATCAGTTCCGAAATCTGTGGCAAAATATTGTATGTTGGTTTTCTTTTTCCATTTTCTGTATAATATTCTGAAAGGTGAGAAATCCAGTACTGTAATATTAGAAGTCATAAATTCCTCTGTCAAAATTTTATATAACCTTCGTGTTCTGGAAATACTCCCGCAGACAGGACAGATCAAATCTCCATTATTAAGTTTTGCAAAATTTTTAAGCTGGGTTTCACATACATTACACTGATGGTTTTTCCCTTGATATAAAGGTTTTAAGATTTTTCTAAAATTTTCTTCATTTTTTACGAGAACATTTTGAGGAATAAAACTTTTAATAACAGATTTGAGGAAATTATACATATCAGAAAATTACAATTGTCAAAATAACAAAAATTTATCCGAATACCTTTTTATATTTGGAATAATTATTGAAAGAAACTCTTCAAATGTAAGCTATGAAATATTTATTAAGCCTTTTGGCTTTTATCTTTTTATTTTCGTGTACTTCTCAGAAAAACGGATCAAAATATTCGAAAATTGAATATGAAGCAGGCGCTTGTTTCGGATCCTGTCCTATTTTTAAAATAACAGTAAATCCTGACAGAACGGCTGTATTTGAAGCAGAACACTTTAATTTTTCAAAAGGATTTTCAAAAGGCGAGTTCGATAAACCTCGTGAAGGAACTTTTAAAGGGACAATAAAACAGGAAGATTATAATATATTAATTGCTTTATTGGATGGCTCAGATGTAAAAAATCTCAATGAAAAATATGGCGAGCGAAATATTACAGATCTTCCCACTTCCCATTTGAGAATAAGTTTTACAGACGGAGCTTCAAAACATGTTGAAGATTATGGCAAAAAGGGAACTGAAAAACTTGAGAAATTGTATAGGTTTTTTGAGGATTTAAGAACCAGTCAGCAATGGACAAAAGTAAAATAATTAATTAAAATATTTAAGCTACCTTTGCAAAATATAATTCCTTCATTTTGAAGGAATTTTGTTTTAATTATTAAATACAATTTATTTGAATTTTACAGACTTACATTTAATTGATCCTATTGCAAAAGCAATTCAGGAACAAGGATATACCAACCCGACTCCGATTCAGGAGAAATCCATTCCGGAAATTATAAAAGGTAAAGATTTTTTGGGTTGCGCTCAGACAGGAACAGGAAAAACGGCGGCTTTTGCCATTCCTATCCTTCAGAATCTTGCTCAGAACAAATTCCCCAACAGAAATATTAAAGCTTTGATTTTAACGCCTACAAGAGAACTGGCGATTCAGATTGAAGAAAATATTCAGGCGTACGGAAAATATTTACCATTAAAACATCTCGTAATTTTTGGAGGTGTAAAGCAGGGAAATCAGGAAGCTGCATTAAAAAAAGGAGTTGATATTCTGGTAGCAACACCGGGAAGACTTCTGGATTTTATTGCTCAGGGAATCATCAGCTTAAAAAATCTTGAAATTTTTGTACTAGATGAAGCGGATAGAATGCTGGATATGGGGTTTGTTCATGATGTGAAAAGAATCATTAAGCTTTTACCTCAGAAAAGACAGACTTTGTTTTTCTCTGCAACCATGCCTTCAGAAATACAGAAACTGGCAGATTCTATTCTTAATAATCCTGTAAAAGTAGAAGTAACTCCGGTTTCATCTACCGCAGAAACCATTAAACAATCAGTTTATTTTGTGGAAAAAGATAATAAACTGAATCTTTTAACGCACATTTTAAAGAACGATATTTCTGATTCTGTATTGGTTTTTGCAAGAACAAAACACGGTGCCGATAAAATTGCCAGAAAACTTCAGAAAGATAATATTACAACAGAGGCTATTCACGGAAATAAATCTCAGAATGCCCGTCAGAATGCTTTAAATAATTTTAAATCAGGAAAGACCAGAGTTTTGGTGGCTACAGATATTGCAGCGAGAGGAATTGATATTGATGAGCTTAAATACGTTGTTAATTTTGAGTTGTCTGATGTTTCCGAAACCTATGTTCACAGAATCGGAAGAACAGGTAGAGCAGGAGCGGAAGGAACTTCTATTTCGTTTGTGGACGGGCTGGATCTTCTCAATCTTCGCAATACAGAAAAACTGATCGGAATGAAAATTCCGGTGGTTAAAAACCATCCGTTTCATACAGATGACCTTGTTGCCCAGAAAAGAGATTCCAATAATAAGCCTGTTGCCGCAGGATCGGAAAAACCGAAACAGGTAAGAGGAAATTCTTCAAAATTCAGCCGAAATAAGGCAAAGCCGGATAACGGAGCTGCATCAGTGGGCTTTAAAAAGCCTAAGAATAAAAATTTTACAAGAAAGAAATAATCTGTTTTTACAAAGTTTAAGGCATTTTTATAATTCCTAAATTTGTAGGATCATTCGTTTTAAAAAGTTATTCATGAGAATTATTACCATTGAAGATTTAAAAGATATTTATATAAAATTTCATCAAAGAAAACTCCCTTTTTTATTATCAAAATTAAATTTCAATTCGTATAAAAGAACTCAGAGTGCTTTTAATGAACAGAAAATTCAATCCTCTAATTTTTGGATAATTCCTGCTGTTAAAAAAAGATGCAATAAATTAATTACGGGAAGCGAAGAGATTATCTATGAAGAATATCTACGGAAAATTATTTCCGGGAAAAGAAAACGCTGAAAGTATTGGCTTTAGGTACCGGTGTATGCAGTCATGAATTAAAACTTGCTGAATTAAATCCTCACTGGGAAATTCATTGTTATGATTTTTCCGATGAACTCTTGAAAACAGCAAAAAGAACTGCAGACGATAAAAAGCTTAACAATATTTTCTTCTTTGCTGAAAATATACTAACACATAATTTTGATCAAAACGATTATGATATGGTGTTTTTCCATGCCTCTTTGCATCATTTTGATAGGATCAGTGAGTTTCTTGATAAAATTGTGATTAAAAATCTTAAATCTGAGGGTTATCTTGTTATTAATGAATATGTTGGGAAAAACCGACTTCAGTATTCTGACTTGCAATTAGAATATATTAATAAAGCCATTGATTTTATTCCTAAGAAGTACCGGAAAATTTTTAAAACAGAAATTTATAAAAATCATTATTCCGGTTCAGGGCTTTTAAGAATGATTATCGCCGACCCTTCTGAATGTGCTGATTCTGAAAGCATATTGCCTTCGATTCATAAAAAATTTAATGTCTTAGAAGAAAAATCTTTTGGCAATAATATTTTGCAAAGCGCACTCAAAGATATAGCACACCATTTTGTAGAGATGGACGAAGAAAAAAGCGAAATTCTTGCTAAAGTTTTTCATTTGGAAGATCAGCTCTTAAAAATCCATCCCAGTGATTTCGTGTTTGGAGTTTATAGATTAAAGAATAAATAATGAAGGCCTTCTGGTTAGAAGGCTTTCATGTTTAAATGACAGTTATTTTATAGTATACCTTTTTAGGATTGATTTTAATTGCTGCTAAATATTTTTTTTGCATTCTCAGTAGTAATTCTGTCAATCTCCGAAAAATCCACTTTGTAAAGATCCACCAGTTTTCCGGCAACCAGATCAAGATATGAACTTTCGTTGCGCTTTCCCCTGTGCGGAACCGGAGCGAGATAAGGCGAATCTGTTTCCAGAACGATTTTATCCAAAGGGATTTCATGCAGAAACTGATCTATTTTACCATTTTTGAAGGTTACAACACCTCCGATCCCTAAAATGAAATTCAGTTCAATTGCTCGTTTTGCCTGTTCTAAATTTCCTGAAAAACAATGAAAAATTCCTCTCAGTTTCGGATGTCTTTTTCTTTCCAGAACCTCAAAAGTTTCATCAAAGCTTTCTCTGGTGTGGATTACGATAGGAAGATCTTTTTCAATTGCCCAGTCGATTTGCTGTTCAAAAGCTTTCACCTGAATATCAAGAGTGGTTTTATCCCAGTATAGATCGATCCCGATTTCTCCGATGGCGGGAAAAGACCTTTGATCGAGATAATTCTTAACAATTTCGAGTTCTTTTTCCCAGGATTCCGGTTTTACGTAACAGGGATGCAGTCCCATCATCGAAAAGATATGTTCCGGATATTCTGCTTCTAGCTGAAGCATTTTTTCATGAGATTCCGAATCGATTGCCGGAAGATAAAATTCTGTAATTCCTTTATTTAAAGCTCTCTGAATGGCTTCTTTTCTGTCTTCATCAAATTCTTCTGCGTATAAATGTGTATGTGTGTCAATCATTTTTATATCATTTTTAACAGGTCTTCGTAAGGATTTTCCAAATTCAGCAAGATGCCGAAAGCGGGTTCCGTTTTGATGCTCTGTTTTTTTAATTTTATTATTTTCTGCTTAAAATCTTCTCCTTTTTCCTGTAGTACTTTGTATTCAGCGATCATGTGTCGGTAAGCGTTCTGTTCGGTTGCAGGTTTGTTTTGTCCGAAAATTTCTATGGGAAATTCTTCCAGTTTGAAATTTAAAACAGTGGCTTGTTCATTATTTACCGTGATTTTTTCAATTTTTAAATCAAATTCAGAGAACATTTCAGAAAGCGATTTCTCAAATTCAGTAAAATCTGTTACTTCGCAGATGATATCCAGATCACTATCTTCAATATCAATTTCTATGGGAATAGTTCCTGTCAAAATGGGCGAATAATCCTTCAGTTTTTCAAGAATCTGATATTTCGTTAAAACTTCATGAGCTCTTTTCTGCTTTTCATTTCCATGTTTCAGATAGTCGATCTTTTTGAAATCAATCATTGGGAAAGATTTTATGCTTTACCTTTTTTCGCTGAGCTTCAATTCTTAGGTTTAATTTCTCTTTAAATTCGATGTATTTCGGATCTTTTTCGTCGCTGGTTTTATGCTCCAACGCTTTGTGAATTTTAAAATTTTCTTTGATGAAATCTTTTGTGTCATCCGAAAAATAAGCATTTCCGAATTTTTCGAAAATATAATTAATTGCCTGATGGTTAGGATGAATCATGTCTTCTTTGTAAAAACGGTAATCGCGGAGATCGTCCATTAAAATTTCATAAACCGGAAGATAATGACAGTAATCCAGCTCATCGATCATCTCATGAATTGCCGTGATCAGTTTAGATTTACTCAGTTGATTTTCAATCATTCCGTCTTTGGTATGACGAACCGGAGAAACGGTAAATAGAATCTGAACATCATCCGGACAAATATCTTTAAGGTTCAGAATTGTATTGTACACAGAATCTGTAATTTCCTGAAAGGTCAAAAGTCTTTTTTCAAAGAATTTCTGAGGGATTTTGTGACAATTGGCAACGAGTTTGTTTTTGGGCGTAAATTCGTAAATAAATGAGCTTCCGTAAGTGATGATCACCCAATTGGATTTTTGCAGAAAGGAATTTCCTTCTTCAAGACCGGAATTTATTTTCTGTAACGTCTGATGAACATATCTTGTGTCAAAACTTGTGTGATGATCCAGGGAAATAAATTCATCGTTAAAGGTAATCAGTTCATCTTCATGATAAAATTCGGCATCATGAAGTCGTTTTACCGCGTTATTGATTGAAAAAGGGTTGAAAATCGTCCCAAAAGGATTATTGATGGTCTGCAATTGTCCCTGCTGAAAAAGATCCGACATTTCAGAGGCAAAACAGGAACCGATCGAAAATATTCTATCTTCAACTTCAATCTTCTTCTGCGATTCTTTAATATCAACTTCGGTTCTGAATTTCATTTAATCAATTTGAAAATCTGAGAATGTGTCAATTTGAAAATTTAAGATTTATACTTACTCATTTTCAAATTGACTAATTATCAAATTATGATTCTCTTCTCAATAAATAATTGGCAAGTTCAGCAAACGGTTTCTTTTTTTCCTCCGGAATATCAATTTTCTGAAGATAGCTTTGTCCGATTTCGTTATGTTTTTCGATCAGACGTAAAGCTTTTTCGTCTACTTTTGTTCTTCTGAAAATCTTTTCCACACCGTAAACTTTATCGATGTTATCGGTCTTTTTAGAGTACCAGTAATCCAGCTCTTTTCTTTCTTCTTCCGTAGCGTGTTCTCTCGCCATCAGGTAAAGAACGGTTTTTTTGTTTTCGTAAATATCTCCGGCGTGTTTTTTACCGAACTGTGCCTGATCTCCGAAAACATCCAGGTAATCATCCATGATCTGAAATGCAATTCCGATGTGTTTTCCGAAGTTGAAAATTGATTTCGCATCTTTGAAGTTTGCTTTTGCAATCAATGCTCCGATTTCAAAAGAAGAAGCACTTAAAACTCCGGTTTTGTAGGTAATCATTCTGATGTAATCATCAAACGTTACGTTTTCCTGAGTTTCAAAATTGATGTCATATTGCTGACCTTCGCATAAAAGCAATCCTGTATGCGTGAAAATTCTGATACACGCTTTGAAAATTTCAGGTTCAAGGTCTTCGAAAAATTTATAGGCTTTCAGCATCAGTCCGTCTCCTGAAAGAATTCCGACATTAATTCCGTGTAGCGTATGAATCGTCGGTTTGTTTCTTCTTAACGGAGCTTCATCCATAATATCATCATGGATCAGGGTGAAGTTATGGAAAAATTCAATTGCCAGAGCCGGCTTTATAGCTTCTTTAAGATCACCTCCAAACAAATCGCAGGCCATTAGAACCATGATCGGACGAAGACGCTTTCCTCCGTGCGAAATAATGTAGTTCATAGGCTCGTAAAGTTCAGTTGGTTTATCTTTAAAAGTATATTTGGTAATGGCATCCGCAACAATCTGCTGATATCTGTCTAAAAATTCCATAAATTCTAATAGTTTGAACAAAAATACAATTTTTCAGGGCTTTATAAAACAAAATCCTCACCGTTTTAAGAGTGAAGATTTATTATTAAGTCAAAAATTATTTTAATTGAACCGTATCCGGATTTTTACTTCCATGTCGAATGGTGAGAATATAAATTTTATGATCTACACATTCGTAATAGAGAAGGTATTTATGAACAATCTTTACGGAAACGTTTGGTATATCTGTCTTTCTTCCAATATCCGGAAATTCAGAAAGTAATTCTAAATTATTTTTGATTAAATTATTAAGCTTTATACTGAATGAGTTTGATTTGTTCCTGTTAATCCAATACTGAAGAATATCTAGCCATTCATTGCTGGCTCTTTTTGTCCAGATTATTTGTTTAGCCATGCATTGATTTCTTTCTGAAAATCTTCATCAGATAAAACACTTCCTTCTTTTATTTCTATTCTTGCTTCCGAAACTGCTTTTTTTTCTTCTTCATTGGTTACGTAGATTTCTTCATCGTTTTGAAATTGAAGAAGCTGCAATAGCTCTTTTAGTCTTGCCTTGTTGGTAATGCCTGTGATCTGATTAATCAGGTCTATCTGTAATTCTGCGGTACTCATAGCTTGTAATTTAATCTATATAAAATTAATAAAAATTTTAACTTTAAGAAAACAAAAAACTTTGCTCTTTCGGGCAAAGTTTTATTATTTTGAATAATCTCAGTTGTTTAAGATAATGCAGTTACTGTAAGGTAAGTAATTCCTGCAACAATTGCAGAGATCGGAATGGTAAGAACCCATGCCCAAAGAAGGCTTACGGTGATTCCCCATCTTACGGCAGAAACTCTTTTAGTAAGACCAACCCCGATAATAGAACCTGTAATCGTGTGTGTGGTAGAAACAGGAATCCCGAAGTGATCTGTAATAAATAACGTAATAGCACCTGCTGTTTCAGCACTTACTCCTTCCAGAGAAGTTACTTTTGTAATTTTCGTTCCCATGGTTTTGATGATCTTCCATCCACCGCTCATTGTACCTAAAGCGATCGCGATAAACGAAACCAGAGGAACCCAGATATAATGCTGTGCGAAATAATCAAAACGTGCTGCTGATTCAAGATTTAAATAAATCGGATCGTGAAGCATTTCAACATGATAGTAAATTAATGCTGCTCCAATGATTCCCATTACTTTCTGTGCGTCATTAAGACCATGTCCTAAACTGAAAAGCGCAGAAGAAGCAAGCTGTAATTTTTTGAAAGACTGGTCTGCTTTGTGCGGGTTTGATCTTTTATAAAGATGAACAATAATTAAAGTAATGATAATTGAGATAATCATCCCGATAATCGGAGCCATGAAAATGAAAAGGAAAATAGGGATTACCTTGTCAAATTTCACAACGCTCTGGTGTGTTACCTGCGAAGCGGCTGCCTTTACGGTTTCCCAAGTCCCCAATTCCGGCTGTGCTGCTGCAACGTTGTGGTAATCCATCATAAAAGCGTGCATTAAAGCTGCTCCTAAAAATCCTCCGATCAGCGTGTGTGAAGAGGAAGAAGGAATACCAAACCACCACGTTAAAAGGTTCCATGCGATTGCCGCAACAAGACCTGAAAAGATAACTTCGAGGGTGATAAAATTCTCATTAACTGT